>JANXXO010000053.1 GCA_025350565.1 Acidimicrobiaceae bacterium | reverse complement strand
CCGGCCACCGTGCCGGGCACTTCTACTCAAATGACCAACTAGAGGGGTGCAAGTCGTGAGCGAACTCAATTCACCGACGCTGGAATCGTGGTTGCAGGCACTTTGGGACCGTGGAGGTTCTGACCTTCTTCTCTCGAGTGGATCGGCACCGCGAATTCGAGTCGACGGCAAGTTGATACCAATCCCTGACGCAGACCCGCTCACGCCTGAACAATGTGACGCCATCGGACGATCGCTCTTAACTCCCGGCCAGACCGAGATCTTTGAAGAGCAACTCGACGTGGACTTCGCCTTTTCGTGGGAAGATAAGGCCCGGATTCGAGGGAGTATTTTCACCCAGCGAGGTCAGACCGCGCTCGCCCTCCGTTTAATTCCCGCGAGAATTCCCAGTTTCGAAGAGCTCGGATTGCCGTACGCCGCGAATTGGGTTGCCGAACAACCCCGTGGCTTCGTCTTGGTTACCGGCCCCACCGGTTCGGGAAAGTCGACGACACTGGCGTCGATCGTCAATCAAATCAACGAACAGCGCGCATGCCACATCCTGACCATTGAGGACCCCGTGGAATACGTCCACAATCATAAGACGGCGGCCGTGAGCCAACGTGAAGTGGGCCTTGACAGTCCATCATTCGATAGGGCTCTACGATCAGCCCTGCGCGAGGACCCTGACGTCCTGCTCATTGGCGAGATGCGCGACATTGACTCAATTCAAATAGCGCTCACGATGGCTGAAACTGGTCACCTCGTCTTCGCGACCTTGCACACCAATGATGCGGCTCAGGCCATTGACCGGATTATCGACGTTTTCCCAGCCTGGCGCCAGGAGCAGACTCGAGTCCAGCTCGCCGCCTCCTTGAGTGCGGTCATTGCGCAGCGGTTAGTACCGAAGATTGGAGGGGGCATGGTCGCCGCCTTCGAGGTTCTCATTGCCACAAACCCAGTTCGCAACCTCATCCGCGAGGGGCGATCGAACCAACTTCAAAACGTTATGTTCACCAACACCAAAGAGGGCATGCAGACGTTAGAAAACAGCCTGGCGCGTCTAATAGTCGAGAAGGTCGTTAGTTACGAAGACGCGATGAAAATCACCGCTCACCCCAAGGAATTGATCCGCACACTCGAAGCGATGGATCGGACTTTCGTTCCCGTATAATTTGTATTGTGACAACACATCGCGGTCCGGATTTACCGTACTCGGTGGTGGCCGGACTCACCCCCTACAAAGGGAAGTGGCTGGTCGCGAGTGCCAAGATGGCCGGTTCGACCTTTGCTCCCGAACCACCCAAGATTTACGACTCGTTCTCGGAGGTCCTCTCCGAACGGCCAGCCTTTGCGGCGATCGTTATCAATGCACCGGTTGGTTACCTCGACACGCCGAACGCGGGACTTCGAAGCTGCGATGTCCAAGCCCGAATCATTCTCGGCCGACGTGGTTCGGCAATCCACAACGCGCCAAGTCGTGCGGTGCTCGACGGGACTATTCCCGAATGGGAGGGTGGACTGGACGCGGTCACCATGACCATGTTGCCCCGGTACCGCGAGGTCGCGCTCGAGATGTCGCCTTATCGGCAGCGAGTCATCTACGAGGGCAATCCCGAACTTAGTTTCTATCAACTCCATCGCGACACCCCATTGCAGCGATCAAAAAAAATTGAAGAGGGCCGAGAAGAGCGGCGAGTGATTGTCGAAGAGAAGATTCGAGGTAGCGAGCGCTACCTCGACGGAGGGGCCGACGACATCTTCGAAAAGCATCTCCTGGATGCCTTCGCCCTCGTGTGGTCGGCTCGTCGAGTGCACGGGCACGCCGCCAAACGTGTTCCCAAAGAGCCGGAGTGGGACAGTGAAGGACTTCGCATGGAGTTCGTCTACTAGGAGCGAATCGCTGGACCCTATTTGAAATGAAGAGTTTGAAAGGGAATGAGAAGTTCGGGACCGGCGTAAATCGCGAGTGCGGCGCCCAGGGCCAAAAAAACTCCGTAGGGAATCTGCTGACTTCGTTCGATCCGCTTCGTGGCCAGCAGAGAAACGCCAATGATGGCCCCAATCAAATTCGCGCTGAAAAATCCCAGGAGCACGTAGCGGATGCCCAGCCACCCGAGCATCAAACCAAGCACCGGGGCGAGGCGAACATCGCCGAATCCGAGGTACCTCGGACTGGCGAAGTTGAGCAGGAAAAACGCGACAAACCACGCGACCGCGCACACAGTGGCCACCGCTAATCGGTGCCACTGGCCGTTGACCCCAGCCGCGACGACGAGCGACGCGCTGACCAAGAAGAGCGTCGCGTACACAATCCGTTTCGGAAGGATGAGTTTCTCGACGTCGATGTACGAGAGCGCGAGCAGTCCCGCCAAGAAGAAGAGCAAGGCTGGAAGGTCCCACCGGTAGCCGACGCGAGCGGCCGCTCCGCCAAACAGGGCAGCGCAGAGTATCTCGACCAGCGGATAGCGCTTCGAGATGGGATTTGCGCAGTCGCGACATTTGCCTTTCAGGAGGAGCCACGAGAGGACGGGGATGTTGTCACGCTCCCGTATGGGGGTGTGGCACGACGGACAGAATGATCGCGGCTTCACGACGGACTGGTGAAGGGGCACTCGGTAGATCACCACGTTTAGAAATGAGCCGACCGCTAAGCCCAGCACCGCGCAACCAACGATGAGCAGCGTGAGCACGTCCGAGTCCCGATCTTTCTGGGCGCGCGCCCTTCACTAGTCAATGTACTTCTCGGAAGCCCCGCCGACGGGTTGCGTCGACGCCGTGGTTGCGCGTGTCGACGCAGCTAGGAGACGTCGTTGAGGTCCAACTCTTCTAAAAAGACGCGGAGCTGTCGACCCATTTCCCTCGGGTTACCGCTGATCTCGCCAAGGACGTCGCCTTCGAGTTCTACGTCGTCGCCCGGACGATACAGCGACACGCGCATGCCCCGCCCGGCCCGCTGCGCGGTGATGATCCACGGGTGGCCAATGTCGCCCGTTTCACTGGTGGCCATGATCTGTCCGCTGCGCCCGATGCCGATGCTCCACAGCGGAGAGCGCGCGGCGTCGATGACTCTTTGCACTTCGTTGCCGCTGGAGAAACCGGAAGATTTAGCGATGTACCCACCTTAAGGCGCCGATGTCACAGCGCCTTACGGTTGTGAGGGCGTTTCGCAGAGACTCTTCAGGCGCTCCAACGTGGTGCGAATTGACTCCTTGGTGAAGTCGGCACGGTTGAAGTCGTCGCTGTCGCCCTGCTTGCGGACGATGGCGTTTCGACGGTCGGTCCACTTTTCCGTGACTCGACAACCTTGCGGCGTCGGTTCGATGTCAAACTCCCAGCGAGCAATGTTGAAGATCTTGAATTGGATGTTGAAGGCAAACTTGCGAGATGGTTCGTAGTCCGACACGGTGGCGATCGTGAACCACGAATCCTTGTCACGAGCGTTGGTGCCCTTCAGTTTCGCGCCCACCTTTGGACCAGTGGCGCCGTTGATCCACTCGCCACCCGTGTTCTCGGGCGAGAGTCGGCTCATGCCGGGCAAATCAGTGACCACCGCAAAAACTGCTTCGGGGGACGACGCAATGTCAATGGAATCGGAATAGCTCATGAAAGCGAAGGTTAGCGAACTACGTGGCGACGTACCGGGGCGGCGGTGAACTAGAGAGCGACCCGTTCGCGAACCGCAATCGGCGCCCCCGGCGCGACCCCGAGGGAACGGAACTCGTTGCGGCTCATCTGCACCCAAGGCATGGAGCCATCGCTCAGCGTGAGCGTCACTTGGACTTCGAAGCCCAACTCCATGATTGACGTCACGACGCCTTCCATCACACCGCTCGAGGGACTCACTATCTCCAGATCGTGGGGACGCACGACCACCCCCTTAAAGACGGTGGTTGGTCCGAGGAATCCGTGTACGAAGTCCGTCGCGGGGGCGTCGTAGAGTTCGCTCGGATTGCCGGCCTGCTCGATCGTGCCCGAATGCATGATCAACAACTGATCAGCCACCTCCATGGCCTCATCTTGGTCGTGCGTGACGAGGATGGTGGTCACCTTGATCTGGCGGTGCAGCTCTTTGACCCAGTGGCGCAGTTCGGTTCGCACAATGGCGTCCAGGGCGCCGAAGGGCTCGTCGAGCAAGAGTACGCGCGGTTCAATCGCGAGGGCGCGGGCCAAGGCCATGCGCTGACGCTCGCCACCCGAAAGTTGCGAGGGATAGGACAACGCTTTGTTGTCAAGTTTGACCAGTTCAACAAGTTCGCTGACCTTGGCGGCGATGACCGCTTTCGGTTGCTTGCGGACCCGCAGGCCGAAGCCGATGTTCTTGGCCACGTTCATGTGGCGAAAGGGCGCGTAGTGCTGAAAGCAGAAGCCGATGTCACGAAAGCGCGGATCGACGTCGGTGACGTCGTCGCCCTCGATGACGACGCGACCTTCGTCGGGCATCTCCAGTCCGGCGATCATCTTCAGCAAGGTGGACTTGCCCGATCCCGAGGGACCGAGGATGGCCGTCAACGATCCCTCGGGAATCTCGACGGTCACGTCGTCCACGACGGCGACGGACGCGTAGCGCTTCGTGAGGTGGCTAAGCGAGATCGACATGCAGTTTCCTCTCACGCGCGCGCAGACTGGAAAGAATTATGAGAGCCACGACACTGATACTCGCGAGCACGAAGGCGCCGGCGAAGGCGCCCAAGCTGTCGAAGTTCTGATCCCACGCCGCGAAGATGTAGATCGGGAGCGTCTGGGTCTTTGCGGTGATGTCGCCCGAGACGACGAGCACCGCGCCAAACTCGCCGAGCGTGCGCGCAATGGTGAGGGTCACCCCGTAGAGCACGCCCCAGCGAATTGCCGGCAACGTGACCTGCCAAAAGATTCGGAAACTTCCGGCCCCGAGCGTTCGCGCGGCGTGCTCTTGATCCTTGCCAATCTCGACCAGCACTGGCAGAACTGAACGCACGACGTAGGGGAGCGAAACGGCCATGGTCGCCATCACGATGCCCACCGGCGTGAAGAGGATGCGGATGCCGTAGTCGCCGAGCCACTGACCAAACCACCCGATCTTCGAGTAGGCCAGCACCAAGGCCACGCCCATGATGATGGGTGACACGGCCACTGGAATGTCGAAGGCGACGATGAGCGCTCGACTACCGAAGAACTTCCGACGAGCGAGGATGAGGGCCGCGAGGATGCCCACCACCGTGTTCACCGGCACGGCGACGAGCGCCACCTCCACCGAGAGCTTCAAGGCCGCGACCGCGTTGGGTTTCGTCACTTCGCGCCAAAAGGCGACGAGACCGTGATTGAACGCGTGGATCAAGAGGAAGCCGACCGGTAGCCCAACGAGGAGACCCAAGTACCCGATGACGACGATCCGCAGCGACCACTTTCGTGAGGTGTGTTTCATGCCGTGAGCCGTTGCTGAATGCGACGCGACAAGACGTTGGAGGCGACCAGGATGACCAGACTCAACATCAGCAAGGCCGTCGACACGGCCGCGGCGTTGGTCCAAAGAAATCCCTGCGTTAGGTTGTAGATGTAGGACGACGCGGTAGTGGTGCGTCCAATGCCCCCACCAATGAGCGAGATGGATCCGAACTCGCCAATGGCGCGCGCGAAGGCCAGCCCGAAGCCCCCGAGGACGGCCGGCCAGAGCGACGAGAGGACGACCGAGAAGAAGGTACGCACTCCGCCGGCGCCGAGTGACTTCGCCGCCGCCTCCGCTTCGCCGTCGAGGGACGCGAGCACGGGCTGTACCGCGCGCACCGAAAAGGGCAGTGTGACGAAGAGCAGCGCCACCATGAGTCCCATCCACGTCTCAAAGAGATTGACCTTGACGGGACTTTGTGGGCCGTAGAGAAAGATCAAGACGACGCCCACGACGATGGTTGGTAGGGCGAAGGGCAGATCAATAAAGGCCTCGAGGAACCACCTTGCCGGGAAGTCGTCGCGCACGAGTACCCAGGCAATGGCGACGCCCATGACGGCGTTGATCGCCGCGACCGCGAAAGAGAGCCATAGTGACAGTCGAATCGCGCTGATCGCGCTCGGCGCCGTGATGGCGGCCCAGAACGTATGGAAGCCCGCGTTGACACTCCAGCGCCAGAAGGCCACGCCGCACCCGTGGGTGTGAATGGTGAGGGAGAAACCGTGGGCCACGACCGCGGCGATCGGGATGAGCACGATGATCGAGAGATAGCCAACGATCAGCGAGACGCCACCGGAGACGCCGAAAAGCCCCTTGGTACGCGCGAAGAAACGCCGCCAGCCTTTTCGGACTGGCGGCGCTCCCAGCTCGGAGCTGGTTGGTCTAGCTGGTGAATCCAGCAGCATTCTCCGCTTTCGTGATAATGCCGGTCGGACCAAAGAAAGCTGGCGTCACTTTGACCCAGCCACCTAATTTGGTGACGTTGGTGAAGGCATTCGGGGTATAGAAGGTGGTCTTTCGCACGGCGGCCAGTGACACCAGTGTCGGACGAAAGTGCTGGCTGAGCCAGATCTGCTGACCGGCCTTCGAGAAGATGAAGGCGTAGAAGGCCTTCGCGGCCGGATTGCTCGAGCCCGAGGTCGTGAGGGCGGCCGGGTTCTCAATCAAGAGGTTTTGCGCCGGTTCCACGATCTGAATCTTCTGACCCGACGCGAAGGCGTTCAGGGCATCGCTCTCGTAAGCGAGTAACACGTTGCCGGTGCCGGCAATGAACGCCGAGAGCGCCTTGCTTCCGCTCGCGGGCTCCGAGACCACGTTCTTGATCAAGGCGTTGACGTAGGTGGCCGCACTGGCCGCACTCGCGCCGGACTGCAGTTGGGACTCGTAGGCAGCGAGCAAGTTCCATCGAGCACTTCCCGAGCTGAACGGGTCCGGGGTCACAATGGAGACACCTTTGTTGGTGAGGTCGCTCCAACTGTGAATGGCCAGAGGATTACCCGGGCGCACCACGATGGCGACCACGGAGTCGGTCACCATCCCTTTCTCGGTTTTGTCGTATTTGGTGGAGGCCCACTTGTGCGAGACAAGTCCGGCGTTGATCAACAGTCCGAGGTCGGGCTGCAAGGAGAAGTTCACGACGTCGGCCGGTTGTCCCGCGATCACATCTTGGGCCTGGGTGGTGGAGGCGCCGAAGGAGTTGGTGAAGGTGACGTTCTGGCCGGGTCCGGTGTGACTGAAGGCCTTCTCGAGGGCGGTGTAAGCGTTGGCGACAATGGAGTATCCGACGACGTTGACCGTCTGGGGGGTTGCCGCTGACGAGCTGGTCGCGAGCAGTGACATTGGCGTCAGCGCCAGTGCCAACACGGCGATCCTCTTCAAAGTGGCTCTATTCACTGGGTTTCCTTTAATTAATATCAATTTCCATTGATTTAGTAGAGAATAGGGAACAGGTTAACCAGAGACGCCGTGACAGTCAAGTCACCTAGCGTGAAAGTCTTTCCACCCACCTTGGCCTCACGGAACCAGGCGAGCCCCGCATCGAAGCAGCGAAGGAGCCGTTGCTCGAGCCGCGACTAGGTGTCGTCGCCGTCTCGGGTGCGCTCATCATCATCCGTGGTCGAAGAGGGAGGCTCGAGGGCAGCGTTGGGGCAACCGAGGTGATGATTCGACGTGGCCACCACCGCGCCGCACTCGGGACAGACGAGATGAGCGAAACAGGCGCTCTCGCCGCCCTCGTCCTTCAGGTGCTCATCCATGGTCACGAGTATTCGTGCGCGACGAGGTGGGAAAGGTTCGGGGTTTTAACGGAACTCTTCTTGAATGAGGGCCAGCTCTACCGACCCGGGACAGAGTGTCGCGAAGGGGACCTTGGCGAGGGCCGTCGGGGGCGTGGCGTTCAGTTCGTGAATCTCGCTCGCGGTCTCGTCGACGTAGAGCAGCCCGGTCACGATTTCTCCACGGTCGTGGCGCTCACGAATGTAGGTTTCAACCTTGAGACGATCGTGGGGATCGTAGCCTTTGGGTACGGAACGAAAACGCACCAGGCTGCCGTCGTGCATGGCGACTTCGATCGCGCCGTCGTTGGGGATCTTCGCGCGGATCTCGGCGCGAATGGGGACGAAGTCGGTCTCCACTTCCTTCACTTCGTGTTGGCGCATGAACTTGTAACTCTTGGTGGAACCTTCGTGATCGTTGAACGTGACGCAGGGCGAGATCACGTCAATCAGCGCGAAGCCGTTGTGCGCGGCGGCGGCCTTCAAGATGGGAACGAGTTGTTCCTTGTCCCCGGAGAAGCTGCGAGCGATGAACGTCGCGCCGAGGCTGAGACCCATGGTGACGGGGTCGATGGGCGCCAGCAGGTTGGCTTCGCCCTTCTTCGGACGTGAGCCAATGTCTGCCGAGGCCGACATTTGGCCCTTGGTGAGTCCGTAGACGCCATTGTTCTCGATGATGTAAATCATCTTCACGTTGCGGCGTATGCCGTGCATGAGATGTCCGAGGCCAATGGAGAGCGAGTCGCCGTCGCCCGAGATGCCGATATACGTCAGTTCTCGATTGGCGGCGATGGCGCCCGTGGCAATGGGCACCATGCGACCGTGGGCCGAGTTGAACCCGTGCGCGCCACGAACGAAGTAGGTGGGGGTCTTGGACGAACAGCCAATCCCGCTGAGCTTGGCAATGTGATGCGGGGGCGTCGAGAGTTCCCAAAAGGCGTGCACGATGGCGGCGGTCACCGAGTCGTGGCCGCAGCCGGCGCAGAGCGTCGACATGGCGCCCTCGTAGTCACGGATGGTGAGGCCGAGATCGTTCTTGGGCAAGGGCGAAAGTGGGATCAGCGGTTTGGTGATCGAGGGCATGGTTAGTTCTCCAACTTCGCTAGAACGTGGTCAACGACCTGCTGGGCGCTGAGCGGAAAACCTCCGTAGTGAAGGACGGGGTCCATCTCCTCGATGCCGACGCCGGTCTCGATGGCGATGAGTGAACGCAACTGTCCGTCACGGTTCTGCTCTACCACGAAGCAGTGCTCGTGCTCTTCGACGAACTCTCGGACGTCGGGGGTGAAGGGGAAACCGCGCACGCGCATGAAGTCACACGCCACGCCAGCGTCGTGCAATTGGTCGATCGCTTCGCGAACGGCGAGGTCGCAACTGCCGACGGTGATGACCCCGATCGCGGCACCCGCACGGCGTTGCACGACCGGTGCCGGGAGGTGGGCGGCCGAGGCGGCGTGCTTTCGCTTCAAGCGGTCTACGACCTCTTGGTACTGCGGGGGACTTTCGGTGTAGTGGCCAAACTTGTCGTGACCGGAACCGCGAATGAAGTACGCGCCTTTTTCGTCCGAGCCGGGCAGGGTGCGGGCCGCCACGAAGTCTTCATTCTCGTCGTGGTAGCGAAAGAACTCGGCCATACCGCGTAAGTCCTCGTCCGTGAGCACGGGGCCGCGGTCCCAGACGTAGTTGTCGTCCCACGACAGCTCGGGAACGACCCAGTCATTCATTCCAATGTCGAGATCGCTCAGGAGAAAGACCGGCGTCTGGAACTTCTCGGCGAGGTCAAACGACCGCACGGCGAAGTCGAAACACTCATGGGGATTGGCCGGGAAGAGCACGATGTGTTTCGTATCGCCGTGACTGGCGTAAGCGCACATCATGATGTCGGCCTGCTGCGTGCGCGTCGGCATGCCCGTCGAGGGGCCGGTGCGTTGCACGTCGATGATGACCGCCGGAATCTCGGTGTAATAGGCGAGACCCAACAACTCGTTCATCAGCGAAATGCCCGGACCCGACGTGGAAGTAAAGGAACGCGCCCCATTCCAGCCCGCTCCGAGCACCATGCCGATGGCGGCGATTTCGTCCTCGGCCTGAATGATCAGGTAGTTGTTCTGGTAGGTGGGTGCGGCCAGCGGATCGGTACTCGGCACCGTCTCGCGCCGGTACTTGGCGCAAAGGGCAATGAAGTTGTCCATGACGGCCGTTGCCGGGGTAATGGGGTACCAACCGGCGACCGTGGCCCCCGCGTAGAGACAACCGAGCGCCATCGCCAAGTTGCCGTTGATGAGAATCGCCTTTTCGTTGGCGTCCATGGCCTCGACGCGAAAGGGAAAGGGACACTCGAAGTTCTCGTTGGCGTAGTCGTAGCCGAGGCGCAACGCCTTTTGGTTGGACTCGCGCAGTGCCTCGTTGCGTGCGAAGGTCTCGGCGAGCAACCTCGCCACGAGGTCGACGTCAATACCGGTGATGGCGACGATGGCCCCGGCGTAGGCGATGTTCTTCATCAAGATACGTTCGCGCGGAGCCCGGAAGTTCTCCAGACACATCTTGGCGAGCGGGATGCCCAGGAAGGTCACGTCGTCGCGCGTGAGGTCGGGGTCAAGGGGCCACGACGAGTCGTACATCACGTGACCGCCGCGGCGCACTTCGCGGATGTCCGCGGCGTAGGTCTGGGAGTTCATCGCCACCACGAGGTCGTAGTTAAGTGCGCGCGAGGTGTAGCCGGTCTTGTTGACGCGAATCTCGTACCACGTCGGCAGTCCCTGGATGTTCGAGGGAAAGAGGTTCTTGCCCGACACTGGAATGCCCATGCGAAAGATGGCCTGCATCAAGAGGCTGTTGGCGCTGGCCGATCCCGTGCCGTTCACGTTGGCGAGCTTGATGGAGAAATCGTTCACCTGGGTGAAGGTGTCGAGTGAGTGATCGAGGGACATTAGCTAACTCCTGACTCGGTCGCCGGCTCCGCTCGGCGACATGGTGCCAATGCGGATGAAGTTCGAACTGGCGGCGTAGGGGATTTGCAGGTCGAAGAGTTCCATGTCCCACGCCGCCGTTGGGCAGCGTTCGGCGCACAGCCCGCAGTGGACGCACACGTTCTCGTCCTTCACCATGACCCGTCCCGTTTGGGGGAGATCGTCGGAGACGTACAGGGCCTGACTGCGGTTGGTGGCCGGCGCCGAGAGGCGCGTTCGCAGGTCCTCTTCGGGACCATTACTCGTGATGGTGAGACACTGCACCGGACAGATGTCGATGCAGGCGTCGCACTCAATGCAGGCAGGTGCGTTAAAGGCCGTCTGCACGTCGCAGTTGAGGCAGCGCTGGACTTCTCGCACGGTCTGTTCCACGCTGAAGCCGAGTTCCACTTCGAGGTCGAGCGACTCGAATCGTTTGGTCAGTTCGACGTGTGACATCTTCTGTCGCGGCGAGGGGTTGTAGTCGTTGTGGTAACTCCACTCGTTCATGCCCATCTTCTGGCTCACGAGATTCATGCCCATGGCCAGGCGCTCGGAGAGCGGAATGTCGTTGCAGAAGTTGTTGATGGAAATGGCCGCCTCGTGGCCGTGGGCCACGGCCCAGATGATGTTCTTCGGTCCCCAGGCGGCGTCGCCACCAAAGAAGACCCCCGAGCGCGTGGACTGCATCGTTACCGTGTCAACCACGGGCATGTCCCATTCGCCGAACTCCATGCCGAGGTCGCGTTCGATCCACGGGAAGGCGTTCTCCTGGCCAATGGCCAGGATGACGTCGTCACAGGGGATGATGACCGAGTCAAGCACCGTGGCGTGGCGTGCACCCTCGTCCCACTCGAGCACCTCGAACTCCATGCCGACGAGCTTTCCGTTGTCCAGGACGAAACGCTTCGGGGCGTGATTGACAATGATGGCCACGCCTTCTTCCTCGGCGTCGTCGAGCTCCCACGGTGAGGCCTTGAAGTACTCGCGTGGTCGTCGGGCCATGACTTTGATGTCGCGACCACCGAGGCGACGCGACGAACGACAGCAGTCCATGGCGGTATTGCCCACACCAATGATGAGCACGCGTTCGCCAATCTCGGTGACGTGTCCGAAGGCCACGGATTCGAGCCAATCGATGCCGATGAAGATATGCGAGTCGATTTCGTCGTGACGTCCCGGGAGATCTAGTTCCTTGCCTCGCGGCGCACCCACGCCGATGAAGATCGCGTCGAACTGTTCGTCGAGCAACGCGCGCAGGCTCGTGATTGGCGTGTTGTAACGAACCTCGACGCCCATGTCCAAAATGACCTGGGTCTCCTCTTCAAGCACGCGGTCGGGCAGGCGGAACTCGGGAATGTTGGTGCGCATAAGGCCGCCCGGTTTGGCGAACTGCTCGAACATGACGACCTCGTACCCGAGGGGAAGAAGGTCATTGGCGACCGTCAGCGCCGAGGGACCAGAGCCAATGCACGCCACGCGCTTCCCATTCTTTTCGCGAGGAATTTCGGGAAGTCGGTCGGCAATGTCGCCTTTGAGATCGGAGGCCACGCGCTTTAGCCGACAGATCGCCACCGGGCTTCCGTCCACGCGGTCGCGGCGACACGCCGGTTCACACGGTCGGTCGCAGGTTCGTCCCAAGATGCCGGGAAAGACGTTGGACTGACGGTTAAGGAGATAGGCGTCGTCGAACTCGCCCTGGGCGATCATTCGGATGTAACCGGGCACGTTGGTGTGCGCAGGACAGGCCCACTGGCAGTCCACCACCTGGTGGTAGTAGCTCGGGTCTTGGTCGTTCGTCGGCTCCACGCTGCGTTCTCCTTCGGTTACGACAAAGTCCTTGAGCGGTAGACGATCCGCAAAGGGGCCACTTCGAACAATAGTCCTCGAATTTAAGGCATTTAGACCGTGGTCGCCGTGCTCGCGCTCGACGACGTTCTCAAAATCGCGCGACGAAAGCGCCCAGCGTCGCGCGCTTACTACCTTCACCGCGACGTCAAATCTGGCACAATGAACTGAACAATCGAAGGGACTTTCATGACCGAAGAAGTAGACGACGGCCTACCGCCGTTCGCGGACAGTGACGGCACGGGCGTCGCCCACCGCGTGCTCGGCGCCAACATGCCCGTGCTGGAAGTGCAGTTGAAGTCCGGACAGTCGGTGATCTCCCAGGGTGGTGAAATGTCGTGGATGTCGCCCAGCGTCACCATGTCGACTCAGACCAGCGGTGCCGGTGGATCGGGCGTCCTCGGGGTGCTGAAGCGCGCGGTCGCCGGCGGCTCGATCTTCATGTCGCTCTTCACGGCGTCGAGCGACAACGCCACCGTCGCCTTCGCCACGAAACTCCCCGGTCGAATCATGCCGATCCACGTCAACCCGCAAAATGAGTACATGGTGTCGCGCCACGGCTACCTCGCCAGTACGCCCAACGTCACGCTCAACATTGGATTTCAACAGAAGTTGGGCGTCGGCATCTTTTCCGGCAACGGTTTCATTCTCCAGAGGATCTCGGGAGAAGGGACGGCCTGGATCGAACTTTCGGGCGAACTGGTGACGTACGAGTTAGCGGCCGGCGAATCGATGATGGTCCACCCGGGCCACATCGGGCTCTTCGAGGCCAAAGTCACGCTGGACATTCAAATGGTGAAGGGCATTAAGAACATGTTGTTCGGCGCGGACACGATCTTTCTCGCCAAACTCACCGGTCCGGGCAAGGTGCACTTGCAAACGATGACGTTGCCGGGCCTCGCCCACGCCATGATTCCCTATCTACCGGAAGGGAATAGCGCCAGCGGCGGCGGGGGACTCGGGGGGCTGGCCAACTTGGCCTCCAAACTCGGCCAGTAGAACGTCGTTGTAACGTCGCTGACGGCCACGCAGACTCTCTGACACCTACGCTTTCGTTAGAGAAGAAGGTTTCGATGAAGAGCACTGCGTTACGCGTTGCCAGCGGCGGGACGGCCCCTCAGCCGTTCACCGACGACGAGTTGACGGCACTCGCGTTGGCCGCTCCACCGATCACGTCGCTCGATGCGAATGCGGTGGCGTGGAATGGCGGTATCGAGCGAGTCCCGAGTCTGCTGCCGAACTGGTACATGCCCTCGCCCTCATACTCGATTCGCGGTCGCGGCACCCGACTCGTGGTGGTGACGCTGATCGTTGGCTTCTTGGTGATCGACGCGTTCGGCCTGTGCATCACCTCAGGATTCCTTACCTTCGCGTAGCGACCGTGGCCGTTGAAGCGGCCATCAGGGAAAAGGCGCTGAGCCTAGCGCCGTAGTGGCGAAGTAGTGAAGAATTCAGTCAGAAGTTGGGGCTGCTGCGGATGTTCGGGTAAATCACCCCATTAAAATTTCTTAGTAGAAGTTGAAGCTAGCTTCTTGTGTATTTGTGAGACGCCGAACTCGGGTCGGACGGCCGTTATGGCTGTCGGAACCGCGCTTGTCGCCTCGATCGTTTGGTCGATTGTCTCGATGACTCGCGCTGCAAATATTTACGGCTTCGCGTGACTGCTACGGCCACGGCAGTCCAACTTTATAAGGAGCATTACATGAAGCGCATCACTCGGAGCACCCATCGATTTCGCCAAATCGGCTTGATCACGCTGGCGAGCAGTTCACTCACCCTCGCCTTTGCGGCTTCACCGGCTTTCGCGGCGACGGCACCGTCGCTCGG
>JANXXO010000035.1 GCA_025350565.1 Acidimicrobiaceae bacterium | reverse complement strand
ATTCGGTCATCGTCAGTTCGCACGTTGATGACCCCGCACAGGTGCAAGACGCCTATTCACTTCGTTGCGCCCCCCAAGTACACGGGGCCGCCCGCGACACCTTCGGTTTCGCTGCCCGGGTGGCCGACGTCGAGTTGACGTCGGCCATTGACAATCCCTCGGTCCTGGCCGACGGTTCGCTGGCGTCCAACGGAAACTTCCACGGCGCACCGATTGGCTACGCGCTCGATTTCCTGGCCATTGCCTTGGCCGACGTGGCCTCCATGTCCGAACGTCGCACCGATCGCATGCTCGATGTCTCGCGAAGTTTTGGGCTACCGCCGTTCCTCGCCGAGCAGGCCGGCGTCGACTCGGGCCTCATGATCGCGCAGTACGCCCAGGCCGCGCTCGTGTCGGAGATGAAGCGCCTCGCTTCGCCGGCCAGCGTTGATTCCATACCGTCGTCGGGCATGCAAGAGGACCACGTGTCGATGGGTTGGCACGCCGCACGCAAACTCCGCCGGTCGCTCGACGCTTTCGCTGACGTCCTCGCAATTGAACTGTTGACCGGCGCTCGAGCCCTGGCCCTTCGAAGCCCCTTGACCCCGTCGCCGGTGACCGGCGCCGTGAGCGAGCGTGTTAACGCCGTCTCAGGGGGACCGGGTCACGACCGATGGCTGTCACCCGAGATCGCCGCCGTGGGCGAACTGGTGCGCTCGGGTGAGTTGCTCGACCTCGTCCGTCGTCACGTACCACTCTCGTAAGCAGGAAGGGGACTGCCATGCAAGGTGCTCGACCAGTTCGCGCGGCGCGCGGCACGACGCTGTCGACCCTCGGCTGGCCCCAAGAGGCCGCGCTCCGAATGCTGCAGAACAATCTGGACCCCGACGTGGCCGAACGTCCCGACGACCTCGTCGTCTACGGCGGCACCGGGCGCGCGGCGCGCGACTGGCCCAGTTTCGACGCCTTGGTGCGCACGTTACGGACCTTGAAAGGTGACGAGACCATGCTGGTCCAGTCCGGTCGACCGGTCGGCGTCTTTCAGACGCACGAGTGGGCGCCGAGGGTTTTGCTGGCCAACTCGAATTTGGTGGGCGACTGGGCGACCTGGCCGGAATTTCGACGGTTGGAAGCGCTTGGTCTGACTATGTACGGGCAGATGACGGCCGGGTCCTGGATCTACATCGGTACCCAAGGAATTCTCCAGGGCACCTACGAGACCTTCTCCGCCGTGGCCAATCGACACTTCAACGGCACGCTGGCGGGCACCCTCACCTTGACCGGAGGGGCGGGTGGCATGGGCGGTGCGCAACCCCTGGCCGTCACCATGAACGACGGCGTCTGTCTGTGCGTCGACGTTGATCCGTCGCGACTGCAGCGCCGCGTCGATCAGCGGTACCTCGACGAATGGACGGCCGACCTCGACGACGCCGTTCGTCGCGTCGAGGCGGCCAAGCGCGACCGGCGGGCCCTTAGCGTCGGACTGGTCGGCAACGCCGCGACCGTCTTCGCGGAGTTGCTCGCGCGCGGTCTCGAGGTCGACATCGTCACCGACCAGACTTCGGCCCACGACCCACTGAGTTACCTGCCGGAAGGAATCGACCTCGATGACTGGCACGAGTACGCCGAGAAGAAGCCCGAAGAGTTCACCGACCGCGCTCGCCAGTCCATGGCGAAGCAGGTGGAGGCGATGGTGGGCTTCATGGACCGCGGAGCCGAGGTCTTCGACTACGGCAACTCAATTCGTGGTGAGGCCCAACTGGGAGGGTACGAGCGGGCTTTCGCCTTTCCCGGCTTCGTCCCCGAGTACCTTCGGCCGCTCTTTTGCGAAGGGAAGGGACCGTTTCGTTGGGCCGCTCTTTCGGGCGATCCCAAGGACATTGCGCGCTCCGATCAAGCCGTGCTCGACCTCTTTCCCGAGAACGACGCCCTACGCCGATGGATCACCAAGGCCCAAGAGAAAGTGGCCTTCCAAGGACTGCCGGCGCGGATCTGTTGGTTGGGCTACGGCGAGCGCGACCAGGCCGGGTTAGCCTTCAACGAACTCGTGGCGAAGGGGGAGATTTCTGCCCCGCTGGTTATTGGACGTGACCACCTCGACAGCGGCTCCGTGGCGTCGCCCTACCGCGAGACCGAGTCGATGCTCGACGGCTCGGACGCCATTGCCGACTGGCCGTTGCTGAACGCCCTCGTCAATACGGCCTCGGGCGCGACATGGGTCTCGATCCATCACGGGGGCGGCGTCGGCATCGGTCGCTCAATTCACGCCGGTCAGGTCTGCGTCGCCGACGGAACCGACTTGGCCGCCCAGAAATTGGAGCGCGTTCTCACCAACGACCCCGGAATGGGCGTCATTCGCCATGTTGACGCCGGCTACGAGCTGGCCGAGCAGACGGCCCAAGAGCGAGGCGTTCGCATTCCGATGCGCGAACCGCGATGACCACCCGCGTCATCACCAACATCGGCGAGTTGACGACCAACAATCCCGCCTTCGGCGACGAGACCGCCATGGGTCGGCTCTGGGACGCCGCGCTGGTCGTCAACGACGAAGAGGTGCTTTGGGTCGGCGCCACTCGTGACGCGCCGGAGGCTGACGAAAAGATTGACGCCGACGGCTGCGCGGTGATCCCCGGTTTCGTCGACTCCCACACCCACCTCGTCTTCGCGGGCGAACGCTCCGACGAGTTCGAAGCCCGCATGGCCGGCACCCCCTACAACGGCGGTGGCATACGGCGAACCGTCGCCGCGACGCGCGCCGCGTCGAGCGACGAGCTGCGCCGGGTGACCACGAAACGATGTGACGAACTTCGCGCCGGTGGCGTCACGACCCTCGAAATAAAGACTGGCTACGACCTGACCGTGGCGGGGGAGTCGCGTCTCATCGATCTCGCGGGAGAGTTCAGCGACGAAGTGACCTTCCTCGGTGCCCACCTGGTTCCCGAGGAATTCGCTCATGACCGCGCGAGCTACGTGGACCTGGTGAAGGGTCCGATGCTGGACGCCTGCTCGCAAGCGAAGTGGATTGACGTGTTCTGCGACGCGGGCGCCTTCGACGTCGACGAGTCCCGGGCCATCCTCGAGGTGGGTCGAGCCGCCGGCATGGGCCTTCGCGTGCACGGCAATCAGTTGGGCAACACCGGCGGAGTGGCGCTCGCCGTTTCCTTCGACGCAGCCAGTGTCGATCACTGCAACTTCTTGAGCGCGAGCGACGTCGAGGCCCTCGCCAGTTCAACGACCGTCGCCACGATGTTGCCCGGGGCTGATTTCTCTACCCGAGCGGCGTACTCGTCGGCGCGGCGCCTGCTGGACGCTGGCGTGGTCGTGGCCCTCGCCACCGACTGCAATCCCGGCACGTCGTACGTCACGAGCATGGCCTTTTGCATCGCGATCGCCGTGCGCGACATGCACCTGAGCGTGGACGAAGCGTTGTGGGCGGCGACGGCCGGAGGCGCGGCCGCTCTTCGCCGCGACGACGTGGGCGGGCTCGCCATTGGGGGGCGGGCCGACCTCGTGATCTTGGACGCACCGCGCGCGGCACACTTGGCCTATCGTCCCGGCGCGTCGTTGGTGCGCCAAGTCATGCGATCGACCTGACCGCACTGGCCGTCGACGAGGGGTGCGATGATGGCGTGATGAGTGCGGCCGAGGTTCGTCCCCTCTCCGAAGGCGATTGGCCGGCGGTCTTGGCAATCTTTCGCGACGTGGGCGCCGCGGGCGACACGTACGCGTACCCCGACGGTCTCACCTCGGACGGAGCGCGTGCACTCTGGGTCGAGTCGCCGCCCGGTCACGCCGTCGTCGCTCTCCGTGATGGCCTCGTGCTCGAAAAGGCAAAGTACGGACCAAATCGCCCGGGTCGAGGTGCGCACATCGCAACCGCGAGCTTCATGGTTTCGCCCGAAGCACAAGGAAGCGGAGTAGGTCGCTCGCCGTGCGACTACGTCATTGCCCAGACGCGCGACGCCGGCTTCGCCGTCACGCAAACGCAGAGGTGCCAACCAATACGAACGCTCGTGCGTTGTATCGCAGTCTCGGCTTCGTCACCATTGGCACGGTACCGCGAGCATTTCAGCACGCCGAACGTGGACTCGTTGGCCCCGACATCATGTTCTTGGAGTTCTGAAGCCAGGTAGCACAAGGTGCGCCACGTGAAGGGGCCGGGCATTGAAGGCCTAGCTCGACCCATAAAGTGGATTCGTGCCTGCCCCCCTTGCCCCCTCAACGTCCCCTCGTACCCTCGGCTCGCTGCGCGCGTCGGGATACGAATCGAAGTCCGTGCGTGAGGAGATTCGAGCCAATCTCGAACAGCGCCTCGCCGACGGCTTGCCACTGACGTCCGACGTCTTGGGCTACGAGGACACCGTCTTGCCCCAGTTAGAGACGGCGCTCTTAGCCGGTCACGACATCATCATGCTGGGTGAGCGCGGCCAAGCCAAGACCCGTATGATTCGGTCGCTCGTCCAACTGCTTGACGAATGGTTGCCGATCGTGGAGGGCTCCGAGGTCCGCGACGATCCGTACGCGCCCATATCGGCCTACGCGATCGATCTCGTCGCCGAGAAAGGTGACGAGACGCCGGTCGTCTGGATCCACCGCACGCAGCGCTTCGCCGAAAAGTTGGCGTCGCCCGACACGTCG
>JANXXO010000013.1 GCA_025350565.1 Acidimicrobiaceae bacterium | reverse complement strand
CGCGGCTGTGGCGTCGCTGGCCCCTCGGAGTAGCCCACGATTCGAACGTGGTGCACGCCACGTCCATGGCCGGCCCCTTTGGCGGCGGCGCGAAGGACGCGTTGCACTCCGTGGCGATGCACGATTTGCTTTGGCGTGACGAACCGTTGGCCGCCACGCGCGCCGGCATTCGTTTTCACGAAGAACGACTGAAGTTGATCATCGCGCGCAGCGATCTGCGCATCTTGGTCACGTCACCTGGTCTGGCCGAGCGACTCGTCGATCTCGGCGTCGATGGCCAACGCGTGCACACGGTTCGATTGGGCGTCGACGAGGACCTTTCCGATGGCGCGACGAAGGGATCGGTGAGTGCGTTGTTAAAAGAGCACGGTGTGCGCGGTCCCTTCACGCTCTACGTCGGCACTCGTGAACCTCGAAAGAACCTGGAGGCCCTGATCGGCGCGCACCGTCACGCGCGAGCCAGCAATCCTTCCCTGGGCGCCCTGGTGCTCGCCGGGCCGAGTGGGTGGGGGTCGGTGCCGACGTCGGACGCCACCGTGCTCGGACAGGTGTCACGGCCCTTGTTGCGAGGTCTCTACCGCGACGCCTCCGTGTTCGCTTACGTGCCCCTAGCCGAAGGGTGGGGACTTCCGCCCGTGGAAGCGTTGCACGCCGGCACGCGCGTGGTCGCCAGCGAGACCACGCCCAGCGTGAGCGGCAATCCCGAAGTGATCCGGGTAAGTCCCCACGACGTCGACGCCATCGCCGAGGGCTTGGTGGCGGCCCTTCGCCTGCCCGATGACGCGACTTCGCGCAGCGCGCGCCACGCCTCGGTGAGCGACCTCACCTGGCGCAACGTCGCCCTCGATCACTTGGCGGCGTGGCAGTGAGGGTCGCCCTCGACGTGTCGGCTGTGCCGCCGCGTCTCGCCGGCGCCGGTCGCTACGTCGCCGAACTGGCTCGGCGACTCCCGTCGCGTGAGGTGGCGACCACCCTGGTCACGCGGCGCGACGACACCCTTCGCTGGCACGACTGGTCGCCGGGGTCCTCCATTGCCTCGGTCGTGCCGAACGCGCGGGGGTCGCGTCTGCTCTACGAGGCGTGGCTCCTCGGCGCTGGCGCCACGGCGGGGTCCGTCGACGTGTGGCACGCGCCGCACTACACGATGCCTCGGCGCCGCACGAGGCCCACCGTGGTCACCATTCATGACCTCACCTTTTTCACCAATCCCGAGTGGCACGAACGCGCCAAGGCACCCTTCTTTCGTCGCGCCATCGCCTACGCGGCGCGTCACGCTGACGTGCTGGTGAGTGTGAGCGAGTACACGGCGCGACAACTGGACAGTCTCGTGCCCCACCACGCACCCGTGGTCGTGGCGCCGCTCGGCGTGGACCTCGAGCGATTCGCGCTGGACGACAGTTCGGACTCCGAACTCCTTCGAGCCCACCAACTGCCCGAGGACGTTCCCTATCTCTTCTTCTTGGGCACCATTGAACCGCGCAAGGGACTGGACGTGCTCTTGACGGCCTTTGACGAATTGGCCGCGCAAAACCCCCTGCTCGAACTGTGGATCGCCGGCCAATCGGGATGGGGCGTCTCGCTCGAGTCCCTGATGGACCAGTGTCGCCACGCGTCACGCATTCGTTGGCTCGATTTCGTGGACGACGAGTTACTGCCGGCACTGCTGCGCCATTCACGCGCCGTCGTGTATCCCTCGAGGGGCGAGGGGTTCGGCCTGCCCGTGCTCGAAGCCATGGCTTGTGGCGCGACGGTGGTCACCTCCAGTGACACCGTGATGTCCGAAGTGGCCGACGGTACGGCACTGCTCGCGCCGCCCGGGGACCCGACACAGCTCGGCGCCACCATTCAGGTCGCCCTCAATCTCGGCGAGCACGACCGCGCGCAACGCGCGCGCAACGCGCGCCGGCGCGCCGAACACTTCACTTGGGATTCGTCAGTCGCCCAACACCTGAAGGCCTACGAAATGGCCATCCAGTCATGAGGGCCCTCGTCACGGGAGCCGACGGTTTCGTCGGTCGCCACCTCGTGGCGCATCTGCGCGACTGCGGCGATGACGTGAGGGGCGTCGACCGCGAACACGACGTGACGGACGCGTCGAGCGTGCGGGCCATTGTCGCCGAGGCCCAACCCGACGTCATCTATCATCTGGCGGCGCTGACCCAGGTAGGCGCCTCGTTCGAGAACGCGGTGGGGTTCACGCGGGTGAATGTGCTGGGCACCAAGAACGTGGTGGACGCCGCGTGGGACCTGGTACCGGGGGCCACGACGGTGCTGATCAGTTCGGCGGACGTCTACGGCGTGGTGCGACCGGAGGATTTGCCCCTCGTGGAGACCTTTCGCGTCGCGCCCGCCAATCCCTACGCCTCGAGCAAAGTCGAGGCGGAACACGTGGCGCACGACGCAGTACGCGAGCGCGCGCAACGCATCGTCGTCGCTCGACCGTTCAATCACGTGGGACCGGGTCAGTCAACCTCGTTCGTCATTCCCGCCATCGTCAACCGACTTCTCGAGGCGTTGGACAACGGTGACGATCACATCGCGGTGGGTGACCTCTCGACCCGACGCGACTTTAGTGACGTTCGCGACGTTGTTCGGGCCTACCGAATGCTCGGTCGTCTCGGGGCGAGTGGCGAGGTGTATCACATTGCGTCGGGACGTGACGTGCAACTCGCCGACATCGCGACACAACTCATCGCGCAGATCGCGCCCAACGTCCGACTGGTTACTGATCAAAGCCTGTTGCGGCCCGTCGAAGTACCCGTTTCGCGCGGTAGTTACGAAAAATTGCGCCGTCGGACTACGTGGGAGCCCACCATTGCGCTCGAGACATCACTCCACGACGTGATCGCCGACATGCGCATCCGACGTTCGTTGGCGTAAATAGCACCGAGTACAGCGAATTGGCCTCGCCAATCGTCGCCCCCGGTGAGGAGTGGCCAACTAGCCTTGAAGAACTGATGGAATCTCGTGCTCCGGCCGTTGTTGCCGTCGTCGTTACCACCGGTTCCGGGCCAGGTTTGGAAGTTGCGGTTGCTTCTCTGGCGGCCCAGAACTACGAGGAACTAAGCCTGCTCGTCGTGGCGAACGGGGAGACTGAACACGTCGCGGCGAGAGTGGCGGGCGCCGCTCCCAACGCCTACGTGCGCCTGCTCGACGAGAATCGTGGCTTCGGCGCGGCCTGCAACGAGGCGTCACTCATGGTGGAAGGTTCGGCCTTCTTTTTGTTCTGTCACGACGACGTGCGGCTCGAGCCCGACGCCCTGCGGATGATGGTCGAAGTGGCCTTCCGGGCCAACGCGGGCATCGTCACGCCCAAGTTCGTCTCCTACGACGACCCCATGGTTCTCTTGCACGTGGGCCAAACCTGCGACCGCTTTGGCGTCGTGCACGAGCGCGTTGAACTAGGTGAGATCGATCACGGCCAGCAGGACCTCGAACGTGACGTGTTCGTCGCGCCCGGGGGCGTCACTCTGGTGCGCTCAGACCTCTTCGCCACCTTGCGGGGCTTTGATCCCTTGATTCCCGTACTCGGCGAGGACCTCGACATCAGCTGGCGCGCGCAAATCGCCGGGGCGCGCATCGTGGTGGCGCCGCTCGCGAAGGTAGCGCACCGAGAGACGATTGCCTGCGGGCAGCGAGCGGTCACGGCGATCGGAACGCGTCACGCCAGTCGTCAAGACTTGCAGCGCCGTCACCAGTTGCTGGTCGTGGCGACGGGCTGGGGACGACTCGCCACGGTGACGACCCTGGCCTATCTCTTCGTCATGGACACCATGGAGTTCGTCCTCGCTGTACTCGGGCGAGACTCGGACCGCGCCGGCGCCATCGTCGGTTCGTGGCGATGGCTGGTGCACCATCGCCGGCGAATCCGAGAACGTCGACGCCAGCGTCACGACATTCAAGTGCTCTCCGATAGTGAGCTCCGACGGCTCCAGGTCGGCGGAGCCAGTCGACTGAAACGGTTCTTCGTGATCCTCATGCGTGAGGGACTGGACGTCGCGCGCGGCATACTTCCGCCCGGGGCACTGCAGGAGGAACCCGAGGAACCCGAGGTCGATGGCGTCGGCTTCGCGGCCGCCTTCTCCGAAGATGAGGAGTTCGACGAGCTCCCCGCGAACCCGACGCACGAGCTGCGCCGGCGCCCGTCACGGGTCTTAACGTCGTTCCGGTCCCAGGCGACCGCGGTCGTGGTGGTGGGCGCGCTGTGGCTCATTGGATCGCGCAACCTCGTGGTGACGCACCTCCCCCTCATCGGACGTCTTGCCCCCCTCGATTCGTGGTGGTCGATGTGGCGACATTTCTTCGCGTCGTGGGCACCCAACGGCGTGGGAACGGGGTCACCGGGAGCGCCCGGTTACGCCGTCCTTGGCTTCGCCGGCACGTTCGTTTTCGGTCGCATGGGAATACTGACGCGACTCGCACTGATATTCGCCATACCCGTGGGCGCCATCGGCGTCAGTCGGCTCCTTCGAGGACGAGTGTCCAACCGAGCGCGCGTGATCGCCGCGGTCGCCTACATGGCGTTGCCCTTGGGCCTGGACATGATCAGTCAAGGTCGAATCGACGTGATGGTGGTCGTGGCCGGTCTGCCCTTCATCGCTCGGCGAATCTTCGAACTGATGGACGTGGCGGGATTCCGGACCCAACCCTATTCGCCCCCGGTGCGCTTCGGGCACCGCGGTTGGCGAGGGACCCAGGCCGGACAACGCATGGTGTGCGTCATGGTGCTCGCGATTCTCACCGCGATGGCGCCGGCCGTCTTGGTCGTGGTGGGTCTCCTCGTGGTGGGTGTGGTCGTGGCGCGGCTCTTCGAAGCCGACGAGCGTTCGACGTTCACCCATCCCTGGCGACTGCTCGGATTCATCTGGCTCAACGTGGCGGTCCTCTTGTTGCCGCTGACGGTGGACGTCGCGCTCTCCAGCGACCGCGCCGCGGGCGTCTTCGGCTTGGTGCGCGGCCCGTGGTCGACGCCGTCATTTGCGGCGCTGCTGCGCGGCACCGACGGCAGCTTCGGCGTGACGTGGGCCGGATGGCTCCTTCCCGGGGCCGCCCTGATTGGCCTCATCTTGTGCAGGGGAGAACGTCGCCGAATCGCCAACATCGCGGCCTGCGTTGCCACGTTGACCCTCGTGCTCTGCGTCGTCGACGTGCGCCACTTGATGGGATCGTTCGCGCCGGACCTCGACGTCCTGCTCACGCTGTACGTCTTGATGCTGGCCCTGCTCATTGGCTTCGGTGTGAGCGCCCTGGAGAACGACCTTCGTCAGGCGGGCTTCGGTTGGCGTCAACTCCTGGCGGGCTTATCGGTGGCGACGATGGTCGTGGCGATCGTTCCCTTCGTGGCCATTTTCGGGAGTGGTCGCTTCGATCTGCCCACCACCAGCGTCGCCGAATCGCTGAGCACCCTCGCGCCGACGAAGACGGGGGGATATCGCGTGCTGTGGCTCGGCGACCCCTCCGTGTTGCCTCTCGCGGGTTGGTCCGTGGCGCCAGGACTCGCCGCCGCGACGTCCACGAACGGCTTGCCGACCGGGACCTCGCTCTTCACGACGCCCGACACGGGCACCACCAACGTGTTGATCGACGCCGTGCGCTCGGCCCTCGAAGGTCAGACCGTCCGCCTGGGACGGTTGCTGGCCCCCGCTGGCGTCTCCACCATCGTGGTGATGAACTCGTCGGCCCCGGAGCTCGCGGGCGTGCAGTCGGTCCCGCTGCACCCCGTACCAACGGTGTTGCTCACGGCCCTCGGTCGCCAAAGCGACCTCGCCCTCGTCCTGCAAACGAAATCGGTGGACGTCTACTCCAACGCGCTCTTTCACGGCATTGTCTCGATGAGCGGTACCGGCCTGGGCGCACCGGTGCCGGTCTTCAGCACCTCGTCGAACAGCGGACCTCTCCAACCGGGGGCGACCGTCACCGCGGGTTACGCGCCGGCGAGCGCCTTCACCCTGGAAGTCAACGGTCAGTCGGTGCCGCGCTCCATATCGAGCACGTGGTCGCCGACGTATCAGGTGTCGTCGCGAGGATTTGGCGCCTCGGTGCAAGGTCACCTCGTGATGCGTCGTTTGCCTCTGAACGGGCTCCTCGCCTTCTTCACCCTGCTGATGTGGGCCCTCGTGTGGCTCGGCTTTGGATGGGTACACCGATTGGAATGGATCTTTACTGGTCGGCGCCGACCAACCACGGCCCAGCACGCGAGGCACGACCATGGCTAGTCGTCGCCCAATCCCACTGGTCGTGCTGCTCGCCTTGGTCTTGATCGCTACGGGCTTCTTGAGTTCGCTCTCGAAGAGTTCCAATCCTTCGTCGCTCCCCGGTGGGCTGGCCATGGACAGTTCGGCCGAGTCGACGGCGCTCTACTGCACCGGACTCTCCGCAGTGAGCGGCACCTCGCCCGGGCGCGTGACCTTCACCAACACCACGAGCGCTTCGCACCTCATCAACATCGAGGTCGTCTCGGACAGCGGCACCAGAGTGGCTCGCGCGGCGAACCTCGCTCCGTACGCCTCGATCTCGATCGATCCGAGCGCGGGTCAACACGGCAACTATTTCGGCGTCGGGGCCCAGGTCAGTGGTGGGGGCGTCGTCGGCGTGGCGGTCACCAGCGACAACACCAGCGAAACGCCCTGCGTGTCGACCGGGGTCACGCGGTGGTACGCGGGCGGTTTCGATACGGCGGTCGGCTCGCACGCCGAACTCAGTATCTATAACCCCACCGCGTCCGCGGCGGTTTTTAACGTCGACGCTTTCACCGCGTCGGGCAACGTCGCGCCGGCGAAATTCCAAGGCATCGCCGTCGGAGCGCACGACGAAGTCGCGATCAATCTCGGCGCCCAGGTGGTCGACATGACGAACGTCGGCGTGCGCGTCACGGTACTGCGCGGGGCCCTCGACATCGTGGGGGTGCAAAAGTCTGGATCGGTCGTGTCGCTCGTTTCCGGGGTGACCCGTGCGACCACCTCGACTCAATTTGCGAGCGTGACGACCGCGCTCAAGGCGACGGCGCGAATCCAGCTCTTTAATCCCGGTGCGCTGCGCGCGACGGTGACGCTGGCGATCGACCTCGCGCCCTACAACGTGCCCGCCCAATCGGTGAGCGTGGCGGCCTATTCCAGCGCCTTCGCCACCATCACGCCAAACTCGGCCGTCCCCGCCGCGGGCTACGCGGTAGTCACCGTGCGCTCGGACCAACCAGTGGTTGCCACGTTGGCGACGGGCACGGCGGCGACGTTCTCCTTGTCGTCACCGCTATCGGCCCAGAGCCAATTGCTGGTCGACGATTTCACCGGAAAGGGTTTCGATTCGGCCGCGGTGACCAATACGTCGTCGCGAGCCATCAGCCTCACGTTCACCACCCTGTCGAGTTCGTCGCCACCTCAGCGGCGCCCCTCGGTCACGTTGGCGGGCGCGACTACGGCGAGTCTTCGAACCCTGGTACCGAGTCTGACCTCGCTCCATCACGTGGTGATGCTCGTTACGTCGTCGCGCCCCACCATGCTCATCACGTTGACGCTGCCTACCTCGCCGGCCGGTACGTCGGTGATTGCTCCGCTAGACGGCCGGTAGCGTCGGCGCCGACCAACCAGGGGCCGGAGCGCCGGAGGGCGCCTTCAGGGTGGGCGCTTTGGACGCCGTCGCCCCGACGCCCGCGAGCGAACTCACGGTCTTCGTACCTTCCGGGTGAACCTGTTCGCCGTGCGCTTCGTCGATGAGGCGCGCCGCCGTCTCGCCATCGAGCGTCTCGTGCTCGAGGAGGGAACGAGTGAGGGCTTCGAGTCCTCGACGGTGCAAGGTCAAGACCTCAATGGCGCGCGTCTCTTGTTCGCGAAGGATGCGCTCCACCTCGTCGTCGATGACGCGCGACGTGTGGTCCGAGTAGTCGCGGGTGTGCATGAGGTCCTCACCCAAGAAGACCTGGTTGTTCGCGCCCCAGGCCATCGGGCCAATCTCTTTGGACATTCCCCATTCGCGAACCATGCGGGTGGCCAGCTCGGTGTTGTTCTGTAAATCGTCCGAGGCGCCGGTGGACAGGTCGCCGTAGACGAGGAGTTCGGCGACTCGACCGCCCATGCGCATGCACAGCGAATCCTCCAGGTACTGGCGAGCGACGATGTGACGGTCCTCTTCGGGCAGCGTCATGGTGACGCCCAGCGCCATCCCGCGCGGGATAATCGTAATTTTGTGCAACGGATCGGTCTTCTCGAGGACGTAGGCCAGCAACGCGTGGCCGCTCTCGTGGTAGGCCACTCGCTCGCGTTCGTCGTCCATGAGCACCATGGTGTCGCGCAGCTGACCCATCATCAGTCGGTCGCGCGCCGTCTCGAAGTCCTCCATGCCAATGGTCGCCGAGTGTCGTCGCACGGCGTGCAGCGCCGCCTCGTTCACTAGGTTCGCGAGATCGGCCCCACTCATCCCGGGCGTGCCGCGAGCCACCATCTCCAAGTCGACCGACGTGTCAAAGGGCTTGTTCTTCGAGTGGACCTGGAGGATGGGCAGACGCTCGTCCAGATCGGGCAACGGCACCACAATTTGCCGGTCGAAGCGACCGGGACGAAGCAAGGCGGAGTCGAGCACGTCGGGGCGGTTGCCCGATCTGGACGAGCGTCTGCCCATCCTCCAGGTCCACTCGAAGAACAAGCCCTTTGACACGTCGGTCGAC
>JANXXO010000066.1 GCA_025350565.1 Acidimicrobiaceae bacterium | reverse complement strand
ATTTTCGGGTCAGGTACCTAGGTACGCGCATTGTTGACGAATCGCGGACTTGTGATCTGGCGCGGTGCGGAATCTTAACGCCCCACGCGACTTCGCGGCTTCGCGACTCCGCGGCCTAACGCAGCCCGTGGAGTGGGAGGTGCTGACCTTCCACGAATTGGACGTACACGTCGTCTACGGTGCATGTTGGGTGGCGTCGTTCCTCGCCGAACACCATCGAGTGAGTGGCACTCTTTTCCGTACATGGCATTGGAGGCACGAGTGGGCCAGGTAAGTCGGCGGGGCTCTTCACTGCGATGGTTCACATCTCCCGGAACACTGAGGGCCACGGCCAGTACACCGCGCCATCGCTTCGGGATTGAGCAACAACGTACAACACCGTTCTTGTGTGGATCGACGACGTCACCAAACTCGGCGACGTCGTGGATCCTATTCGTCAAGCCGCGAGCGGCGAAACTCGATCGCACAAAAGTCTTGACCGTCACGGTACTCAACCGACCGAGTTCCTCCCGACCATTGCATTATCGGGCGACGGCATCGCTATCCTGGCCGAGGAGAAGGCGTCAGGCGACGGCGCGACAAAATTCTCCAATGGTGGGAAACGCCTAATCCCCGGCTTAATCGGCGAGCTCCGCTGGTCACATGGCAACGTGAAACGCCGCCATCAAAGGAAACGACTGCGTGGGTTCGCATTGCAGCCTTCAAATGACATGAACGTCACTCTCTACGGGCCTTCTCGCAACTACCAGATCTTCGCCACTTTGACGTGAACGCAGGGCCGCCGACGCGTCAACCCTCTACCTTGTCACGCGCCATCGCTCCATTATCGAAAAATCGGGCGGAATACCGGATCGCAGCGACGATGACAAATCAATATCTAGGACTTCATGTTCGTGATAGATCGGCGCGCCTCCCGGTGACGTGGATTCTGTATGACGACCCACGTCAGCATCGTCCTCGAGACTTTGACCGTGCGCGAATGAGGGCTACTCGCTTGTCACGAACCACGACGGACCCTTCGGCGGCAATCCCAAGAATTCGCTTATATTTCGGCGATCAAAACTTCCAGCATCGCGCGAGTGTGGATAATCTATGGGCTGAGCCCGCCGCGGGCACACTGTCGCAAGGAGCTGAGTTATGACACAAGGGGGGAGACTGGGAACGGTCCTGGGATTATTCCTGGTCGCCGTTGGTCTTGTGGTTTGGGCGGTGTACGGACTTCTTGGTCCGGGTGTCCCAGGTGGGGTCGTGGACTTCACGACCACGCAATCAGCGGGCCAACCCGTGAACCTAACGGTTCAAACGGTGGGGGCAATTGGTTTCGGTTCGCATCCCACATGGGTCTCGTACCTCGTCAAAGACCCGAAATCCGGCAAATGGCTTCACACCACGACGTGGAAACTACCCGCGAACACCGTTGTCCATATGACGATCGATCAGTACGACAGTGGCAGCCCGCTACGCAACCAAGAGTGGGGTCAGGTCATGGGAACCCCTGGCAATACCGCAACCCTCAACGGCAAGAGCTTTAAAGTCTATGACTCGAACTCCGGCGGTGGCGTTGGTCACACGTTCACCATTCCAACCCTCAACGTAAGCATCCCCTTGATCAGCGTTGTCGGCACGCCATGTGGCCAAGCGCCTTGTCACTTCAATTCACCACACAACATTGAGTCGTTCAGTTTTAAAACGCCTGGCCCAGGCACTTATAACTGGCAATGCTTCGTTCCGTGCGGACTCGGATACTTATTTGGAAACGGGGGGCCGATGTCGACGCAGAACTACATGGGTGGCGAATTGGAAGTGGTGAACTAGTCATGTCCTCAACGAACACGAACCCGAGCCAAGAGCACCACCTGCGTCGCATAGTTGTCATATGGGTCGCTCTTTCGGTGGTGTGCGATCTGCTGTACTGGATATTCATTGGTCCCCATGTACCGCCGGGGCGCATGACCTCCACCGCGACCGCTAACCAATTCGACTTCAACGTGCTGATGGTGATTGCCTTACCCGTGATGATTGGGGTATGGGAGTGGTTGGCCTTCGCTGCCCTTATGTGGAACTCGAAGCGCGCGGACATGCCTGAATCGGTGGGCGGCCCGGCCGCAGCTGGCAATAGGCGAACTGAGGTCTCGTGGATTGTGGTGACGACCGTGGTGGTCCTCTTCCTTGCGGTGTACGGCACCATTGAGCTCTACAGCGGTGCCGGCTCGGGAAGTGGCGAAGGCCCCAACCCGATCTTGCAGCCCGCCGGCGCGATGAAGGCTGAAACCGCTGCCCTCTCGGGTTCGGGGTCGTGGGCTCCCTATACCAACGCAGTTCTCCCGGTGCAAGTGATTGCCCAGCAGTGGAAGTTCACGTATCGATACCCGACGTTCGGTGGCTTCGAGTCGCCGTACCTCATTTTGCCCGTCAACACCGAGATTGCTTTCAACGTCACCTCCCTCGACGTCATCCACAGCTTCTGGGCGTACCAACTCGAGGTCAAGGCCGACGCGAACCCTTTGCAGAACAACGTCGCCTTTACCAAGACCGGTCAACTCGGTACGTTCGAGGTCCGCTGCAGTGAACTGTGCGGTATTTGGCATGGGGCGATGTTCAATAAAGGCAAGGTGCTTTCGGAGTCAGCCTTCATGGCCTGGGCGACGTCCACCGAGTCAAAAAACGCTGCCAATACCAAACTATTGCCGCCTTTCGCATGGAGTTACGTTCCCGACGCCAACGGCGCGGCCGGTGGGTTCTACCCCGACGGCAACGTGACGCCTTACAGCCCCGTCGAGATCTACGGATCGAAGCAGCCCTCATGAGTAACCGCCGTAACCCACAAATGAACTACGCGAACGAGGAAACGGAGATTGCAAGATGACCACCAGCGTCGAGGCGGGCGTCGAGGCCCCAAAGCCTCCGGCATTCATTGACATCAAACCTCGTAGAGGTCAGAACGGTTGGCTCAGCCAACACGTCGGCACCGCAGCACTTGGCGGTTTCTTGGGTTATATCTTGGGGCACTGGCTCGGTAATTTCATAGGGAGTTCATACCCCTACATTGCCAATAGTGGACAGAACTCCTTGGCGGTTCTCCTAGCCCTGTTGTTCATGGTGGTGGGGTGGCTTCTCGGCATTGGCGCCCTCAACCATCCCATCGCCAAAATCTTGGGCCGTGAGGCCAAGGGTGAAGTTGAATATACCGGTTGGACTAGGTATTTCCGATACAACCTCGACCACAAAGTCGTGGGCATCCAATATGTCGTCGGGGTGCTGATCTTCTTCTTCACCGGCGGTCTTCTCGCAATGGCCATCCGCACGGAACTTTTGAACCCGACCGTTCACGTCTTCAGTGCTGATACCTACATAAAAATTGTCAGCGAGCACGGCACCATCATGATGATGATGGCCTCATCGGTCGTCGTGGGTCCTCTGGGTAACTATTTCGTACCCCTGATGATCGGTTCACGCCGTATGGCGTTCCCGCGCATCGAGGCATTCAGTCTTTGGACCTTTATCGCTGGTTATTTCGTCATTTTCTCGGCCCTGGCCTACGGGGGCTTTCCGACGGGTTGGACCGGTTATGCGCCCCTGCAGACCCAGGCCGGTCCTGGCATGGTCTCGTACCTCTTTGGATTCGCGGTTATCAGCGTGGGAATGATGACCGCCGGCTTCAACCTTGCGGTCACCATCATTAACTACCGCGCGCCCGGTATGACGTGGAGCCGAGTGCCAGTCTTTGTCTGGTCGATCATCGCCACCGCAGCCCTGTTGACGCTGGCGTCGCCCGTGTTGACCGCGGCCGGACTCTTCGGTTTGCTTGACAAGACCGCACAGACGTCGTTTTACGTGACCGAGCACGGGGGGAGTTCATACCTGTGGCAGAACCTGTTCTGGTTCTTTGGTCACCCAGAGGTGTACATCATGGCCCTGCCGGGCTTCGGCATCGTTGGTGAAATTATTCCGGTGTTCACACGCAAACCGCTCTTCGCGTACCGAATCGCCGCTGCGGGAATGATTGGTGTGGCGCTGCTGTCGTTCTTCGTATGGCAACACCATCTCTTTCAGAGCGGTATCGATCCCGACATGCGTCCGCTCTTCATGTTGACCACAGAACTCATTTCAATTCCGACGGGGTTTATCTTCTTGGTCGGAATGGGCACGTTGTATCGAGCCAAAATCAGATACGAAGTGCCAATGCTGTTCTGTATGGCGGTCTACTTCAACTTCCTCATCGGCGGCATCTCTGGCGTATTTCTTTCGGACGTTCCGGTGAACGTGACAGTGCACGGGGGCTTCTTCGTACTTTCGCACTTCCATTACACGATCATGGGAGGACTCATCTTCGCGTTCTTTGGCGGACTGTATTTCTGGTTGCCCAAGATGACTGGACGCACGATGAATAAGAAGCTGGGACTATGGCACTTCTGGACAATGTTTGGTTTCTTCAACCTCACATTCTTCCCGATGTTCATCATTGGACTCTTGGGCCAGCCTCGCCGAGTCTTTTCCTACGCCCGCAACTTGCAGACCCTCAACGAGTTTTCGTCCATCGCGGCGTTCTTTCTCGGGGCCTCGTTCCTCATCTTCGTGGCCAATCTGATGTGGTCCCAGTTCATAGCGCCGGAGAAGGCACCTGCTAATCCGTGGGACTCGCTGGGTCTTGAATGGCAGACCGCGACGCCGATTCCCCATTACAACTTCGAGCGGATTCCGGTCATTATGACGGACCCGTATCACTACAGCGAAGTCGGAGCGCCTGCCCTGGCCGACTTCGGAAATGGCCCACCGGTGCATGCCAGCAGTGCCGTAGCCGCCGCCATTGAACCCGAACAATAACGAGTGGAGAGTAAGTACATGAGTGACGCCTTCAAGGCCGCCGACAAAATTCGCATTAGTGACACTCCCGAAGAGCGCGAGTTCGAACTTCGAGCGCACATTGGCGCAATTTGGAGTGGCGGACGACTCTTCATTGGAATGTACACGTTCCTATTGGCATCGCTCGTCTTTAGTTACTTCTATTTGCGCTCCAGCAACAACGGGATTCTGTGGCGACCCAATCACGTGACGGCGCCCACCGCGTATGGGTGGACCATCTACACCTTGACGCTGCTCGCCGCCTCGATGGCCATATTCGGTCAAGCCAGACTTCGCAGAGGCAACGTCTCGGAATGGCAGGCGGCCATCTGGGTGGGTGTCGTGGCGGCGCTGTTCGCTCTCTTTATGCAGATTTGGGAGTTCACGGCCGTGCCGTTCTATCCCGGTTCGAGCGGCTACGCCTCAACGTTCATCGGATACTCGGTGATGAACATTTTGACCATCTTCATTGTGGCCTACTGGCTAGAGACCACGGTGGCGCGCTCGCATTGGCTCGTAAAGGAGTTTCGGGGCGTGGAGATTCAGTTCTCAAAGCACCCCTCGGCGCAGTCATTTCGCGCCAATGTTGCGTCGATGACCTACTTCATGGGTTTCGTTGCCCTCTCCAGCACGCTACTGTTCGCAATGTTTTACCTTCTGTGATGACGAAACATCGCGGGGGTCATAAAGTGTTCGTCAAGGTCCGGAATGACCTTCGAGAGTTGAGGTAGTCGTGATGACAGGCGTAGACAGTTATATCGGCCCACAAGTCGAGACATTGGTGATCCTCTTGGGCACGCTGTTCGCCGTCATGATCTGGGGATTCTTCCAGAGCCATCGTTCGGAGTGACCGCGGTCGCTCCGCCCACGCAGTATTCAGTTCGCCGTCTTCTTTTTCGCGACCTTGTGGCGTGTGCGGGACTCGTTCTGTGGACGTTCGCTTTGCTACCGCCCATCCTCTCGTTGACGGGCGAATATGAGTTCGTGCAGGCGACGCAGTTCAGTTTGTTCGCGGTCGCAATTCCGGTGCTGCTCGTCGTCGGTGGACCGTGGCGATGGCTGAAGTTGACGTCGAATGAACAAATCAACGTGGACGACGATGGGCGGCGACTATCGCCGGCCCGTCCCCGTGTGCTCGATCACTGGGCGATTGGGCGCACTTCAACGAACGGATACCGTCGAGTCGTTGGACTTCTCCTTCTTTTCGTAGCTCAATCGATCTTTTGGCGTTCGGCCCCCGTCGTTGACGCGCTCATTCGCCATCCGGCGTTGTCGATCGCGGAGTCGTTCGCGCTGGTGATCGGCGCGGGTTTTCTGTGGATTGAATTGGTCGAGTCTGCGCCCTTTCGTCCAATGACGGCGCGCCCGTACCGCATTGGTGTCTCGGCCATCGCCATGTGGACATTGTGGGTGATTGCTTACCTCATGGACATGGCCCAGAACTCGTGGTACTCGGGCTTTCGTCGCGTGTCGCATCGCTTTGTCTCGTTCGCGGTGGACCAGCAGATCACGACGGCGCTCATGTGGTTCATCGCCGCGGGCGCCTTCCTGCCGATCATTTTCGCGAATCTCAACCGCTGGCTACAGTCCGAAGAAGATCCCGACGAGGAGTTGTATCAACTCGTTCGCCGTGATCGATCACGCGGGTTCTTCGGAACGAACCCCTAGACGCCCGCGCAGCTCACGGTCGGCCTAGGCGGGATCGGCGTCCGCTGGCAAGGTCGCTAGACGCAATATGAGCAGACCGAGCAACAAAACCACCACCACTCCTACACCGACCACCAATGAAATCATGGTGTCTCGAAAGTCGGCCGACGACAAGGTGCCGCTAAGTGCCAGGTGAGCCGAGGAGCTCAAGATGTCTCGGATACCCGCCAATATTCCGATGATGAGGAATGGCCGCACCGGAAAGACCGATGCTCGCAGGTGTCCGAACACGGTGTGGGCAATGTCGAGCAAGATAATCACCACCAAAATGCCGTCAATTGCTGACACGACTGATTGGGGAAAACCGTTCCAATCTTCCAAGAACTTGATCAATGATCGAACTAGCACAATGCTCGCCACCAGCATGAGACTCGCCACGATGGCGTATTCGATGGCGACAATGAGCCAGCGAATGATGGTGTTGGCGTCCATGGTCGGATGGACGGGGTCTCGGTCTGCTTCGTTCATAGCAGCGCACCATAGCGCGAAGCCAGTCGAACGAGTTGATCACCAAATCGGGGCACGTCGCGTCTTAGGTTCCGCGTAAGTGGGGCAGTGAAGGAATCTTAAGTCGATCGAGCTGGAGCCCAAACACTCGATTGGCGAGAACTTCGTCGCTCAGCGCCTGCGTGCGCACGGTCGCCAGTTGCCGTTCCTGGTACCCGAGGTGGCGGATGGTCGACGCGTCGGCGTGATGGTTGAATAGGTACTGGATGTCCTTGATGGAGGCCAGCGCATTGTCGGTGATCCAGTGCTCGACAACGCTCAGCATTCGGTCAATGTGCTTGCCGGCCTTCGTGTCTTGGACCTGGATGTTGTTCGTCAGGTCGTAGACCGGCTGGCTGGCGAAGGAACAGGCTGTTTCGTCGCCGGTCAGCAGAATCGGTACCTGCGCCTTGTCCGAGGCGGAGAGCTTCGCCGCGACCTCCAGGTTGTAGATGTGAAACGACTCGTTGACCGCAAAGGCGCACTCGGCGAGGTCACCATTGATCTGCTTGATGGTGGCGTTTTGCGATGCGACGTCTTGGGCTTTGGTGGTCGGACGCGGTAGGTCAACGACGACCGAGATGGCGACAATGAGCACGACGGCTAACGAGGTGAGGATCCACGGTCGTCGATACCACACGGCTTTGGCGATGCCCAAGGACGACGTCGGCATCGACGCAGGGTCAAACGGTACCGTTTCGAAATCAGAGAAGTCGTCGCTCACCGGACAAGACTATCGGCGGTCCCGGCGATGCCTTGAGCGTACGTACGCAAACTGGAACGATTCAGCCGGTACAGACCCGACGAACTTTCGAGGCCAAAGGGCTGGGCGTAGGCCGAGAGATTGCCTCCGGGTCCAATGAAGTACAACACGTTGTTGTGCGACACTTGGTACTTCTTGGCGCCGACAGTGACTTGGACGCCGTACGCGGACCAGATGCGGCTGAGTACCGCAGTCGGACCCGACAACAGTGTGACCTTGGAATCGGTGCTCAGGCCAGGAGTCAGTAACGCGAGGCTGCGCGGTGAAATCTTGGTTGCGTTGGGATCCGTATTCACGACGACGAAATCAACCTTCGAAGCGGCTGCGCCGAGTTCGTGGGACGCGAGTCGTAGTTCGGCACCAACGACCGGGCAGATGTCGTTACAGATCGAGTTATAGAAGGCGAGCACGACAACTCGACCCCGGTGCGACGCCAGACGCCACCGATGACCACGTTGCGTACGCAACGTGAAGGTCGGGGCCACCGCCACGCTGATTTCCTTTAGCCCCATGAAGACTTGCAGTGAGATAAGTGCTGGCAAACCGGGGTTGGTGGTCGGCGTGCCCCGTAGAACAGGGGCCGTTCTCGCGACGCGCGTCCCTTCGCCGGGGGCCTGGAAGAAATGTTGCGCTACTTGGCCTCCGAGGCCTAAGACGAGGAACGCGGCGACCGTCCACGAAACAATCTTGGAAGGCTTGCGATATCCCGCGCCGCGTCGGTACCACGCGCCGTGTCTCGGCACATTGGCGGTGGAAAAGATTGCGGCGCGCTCGCCCTCGTTCAACTCGCCGGGTCCACGCGAGAATGTTTCGTTACCGGTCGTCATCTCGCTACCCATCGTTCGCCATCATTTTTACCATAGGGAGCGACGCGTATCGGTCGACGACGAACACGCGAGTCGTTGGCGGCGAAGCGATCAAAAATGCACAGGTACAGTAGGGCGGTGAGCGACGCCGAAGGGGTGCCCGAGAAAGGGAAGGCGAAGCCCGTGCTTTCGCTGACCAGCGCCGCAGCTATGAAGACGCACCTCACCTTGGTCGTCGGTCTTGGTCTGTGCGCGGGCGCATTCATTGTAGAACTCGGACGCGCCCAATCGGGCAATTCGCTCAGTTGGGCGTACGTGTTCGAGTGGCCGCTTCTCGCACTTTTTGCTATCTATATGTGGTGGAAACTGTTGCACCCCGGCTTCACGATGCGCCGGCGCCGAGAGCACAAACCCATCGCACCAGAGTATGAGGGGATGCTTCGCGCGTGGCAGGGAGAGGTAAACAAACTCGAGTCGGACCGTCGTGGCAACGGAGCCGAAAACCCTCCACTCTCTCGCGACGACCCCGTTCAATGACGGGCGCGTCGTCAGCGACGGCGAATAGTGCCGCAAGGCCGCCGTCTGGTGCTCGCGTTGGTGTGATGACGCTTATCGCGGTCTTCGTCGCTGGCCTGATTAATTTCGCGCTCGTGTGGCTCGCGAAGGCTTTCGACCCCGCGCTGAATCATTACTCGCACTTTCGACTCTCGGATTATGGGACCCTCACCGCGCTCGGTGTACTGGGAGCCGGTTTCGCGTGGTACGGCGTCACTCGCATTCTCGCTGATCCCAGGCGTGCCTTCTTTCGCGCGGCTCTCGGGGTGACGGTGTTCTTATGGTTGCCGGATCTATGGCTGCTCCTTCGTCATGAACCGACGCGAGCGGTACTCTTTCTCGCAATCATGCACGCGGTCGTGGCGCTGGTTACCTATAACCTTCTTGTCGTCGTCGCGCCCCTACAGTCCGCCGCGTCCGCGCCGAACGCCGACGCATCCTCGGGCCAGAGCCCCCTGGTCCTCTCGCACGACCACGCGACCCCGCCAGTACGCCGTCTGGTGTGGGTGTCATTGATGGTCGGGGTCGTCGTCGATTTCGTCGCCGGAATGATCGGCATGCTGTACGTCCCGTTCAATCGGCCCAACGGGTGGCTTACCCATCGAGGCGAGGCCATCTATCTCGTACATGCAGCCTTGGGGGCCCTTTTGGCCGTCGGCGCGCTCGCCCTACTTTTGCATGTATTGCGCGGCGCGTTTCGAAATCGTATTGAGCGATTGGCGGCGATGAGTGGGCTCGCCGGCGTCGTGATTGGCGCCCTCGGCGGGTTTCTGTGCGTTCTCCATTCGCTGCGATTGACGGGCTTGGCGGTGATGTTCCTGGGCGGAGCGGTGGCCTTCTTCGGCTACCTCATTCCCCTCATTGATCGGAGCGCCCTCGCGTCGAACGACGAGCTCATCGCGCCGTGAAGTGCGCGCTTGAGTTTCTTGACTAGAGAACGGGCTCGTCTTGGCTTAGGCCGCGGAACTCCTCCACGGTCATTGTGGGACTTCCCCGCAGTACCTGATCCATGGCGCTGGAGTTGGGGTCGTCCTTGGTCACGAGTCGAAGCGCCATCACCAGCGCTGGATAACACCAAAAGTCGCCACACACCCACAAGATGGCGGCTCCGATCTGTTGGTCGGCGAAGGGATTCAATGTGGTCGGGGTCATCGACGACATATTGGCGGCATGGAGCATCGAAGTCCCGAGGTCGTAGAAAGGGCCTGAGGCGAGAAAACTAAGGGCCATGGCAATGATGGTCATCACAAGGTTGGTCAAAAGTAAAGCACCCACGCGCGCGAAAGGCGAAAGCGTCGGTCGCCACGGGCGCGACGGAATGAACTGCGCCCAAAAGAGGAGACCGGACGCGAAGAAGCTGGGCAGCATCAATCCAACATGGAGGGAGGGATTGCCCATCACCGCATCGAACACACTGGGAATCAGCCACACAATCATGACGAGGTTGAAAAGGACGATGGCGAAGAAAGGTGCAAACACGACCGCGCCAATCCGGCGAAGGAGCGGACGGCCTGGTCGAAGGAAGACCCAACGAAGTATTTTACGGCGCGTTGCGACGGGAACGGCGAAGGTTAACGGCATCGCCGGCGCGCCCGCCACGTACAGGGCAGGAGCGAAGAGCATGATCGTGACATGTTGAATCATGTGTACCCAGAAGTACTCCATAGACCAGTACTGAAGTGGCGAGACAATGCTGAGGGTTGCCACCATGATGCCGCTGTACGCGAGCCACATGCGCCGTCGGCGCGAACGAGCGTGCAGGAACGTAGACCGGGCGTTCAGGATCCGAAGTCCCCGTTCGTGGATTGCGACGACGACAAGGGCAACGACCGCAATCTCGGGAAAGCCCCAATGCTGCGAGAGATAGGTCACCGCGGCTCCCCTCGACGAGGGACGACGTGATGCGCCGATGCGCAACGCCCCATGCCTCGGTACCCCCGCCGTTCTCTCATGTCTCTTGAAGAGTACCAAGACGGCGGCGTCGAGCCGAGCGTCCAGTGATGGAGCTCTCTTCGACCAGTTCGCACGCGGCCGCGAGTGGGCGCGTCCACGCAGCGATGAAGATATCGAAGTTGGGTTCTTACTCTCCTAGCGTGGCCGAGCGCCGCCGGCGCATCGAATTGGCGCCGCACCCTCGTCATGGCGGCCCTCATTTATGGGTTCGCTAGTCGCGAGGTCGACGAGTTGACGGGTCCGGCCATCGCCGTGGATACCTGAACGCGACGCGACGCGACGCGTTTCACCAGTTGAGTGGCAGGTGAAGTGGAAGGTTGGCCGAAGAGGAACCAATAGCAATGACGTACCGTCCGGGCAGTGTCGTGAATGTTCCCGCTCGAAATATCTGAAATCCCGAGCGGGGTATTACCATTGCGACCCTTTGAGATTGCTGCGGCGCGAGAACCGTTCGTGTGAAGGCCCGGAGTTGCTGGGGTGGTTCACCGGCCGAGGCAGGATAACTAACGTAGGACTGCACCACGTCAGCGCCGGCTCGTGCGCCCGTGTTGGTGACCGTGACGCGAACCGTCACTCCGGCAGTGCTCTTAGTGACGGTGGCGTTTGACAGGCTGAACGTCGTGTAGCTCAGTCCGAAGCCGAACGGGAAGAGCGGGGCTACATGATAGATCTGATACCACCGATAGCCAACGTCGAATCCAGTCCCAAAATTGACCGTCAGATTCACGCCGGGGAACCGTGGGGCCGGGGTCGCGGGCGTCGCGACGTCGCTCGTTGGAAACGTGAGGGGTAATCGGCCAGAGGGATTGACGGCGCCTCGAAGCACCGCCGCAATTGCGGTGCCGTCAGCCTGACCCGGATACCACGCTTCTAGGACGGCCTGCACCTTCGAAAGCCAGGGCATGACCACTGCTCCTCCGGAATTGAGCACGACGATGGTATGAGGATTCGCGGCCGCAACGGCGGCGATCAGTGCATTCGAATCACCGGGCAGACTCAAATTGGGTCGATCAGCGCCCTCGGTGTTGAAATCGCCAACGAAGACAATCGCGTACTTGCTGTGTCGCGCCGCGGCGACGGCCGCACTGATCTGTGGGGTGACGTCAATAAGGCTGAAACCCGGAGCAGGATGATCCGCGACTTGGAACCATTTGGCTTCGAAGACGTATTGATGGCCCGCCATGAACTGGACGGTCGCACTGATGTCGGAAGGAGCGTGCAGTCCCCGCGACGCCAAAAACTGGTGGTGATTGAGATAGAGCCAGGTGTCACCGAACTGCTGAAACGAAATTTGGAATGTGCCCGTCTTTCGCGCGCGCACCACAAACTTCCAGCGATCCCATCCGGTTCCGCGCCCGGGTGTTGTCGCGGTCAAAATTGCCCGGGTGAGATGCGGATCGGACTCGATACCGAGGTCGGCCTTGCCCGGCGCACCATTGAAGGTAATGGGTTTCACGAGGCGCAACGGCGTCCCGCCGACCACGTCAACGTCACTTAACTTCTCGAAATTGAGCGTCGAGGGACCTCCCGGGCGATACGTCACGCGAACGTGAGGACCCACTGCTTTGCGTATCGCGTTCAGCGGTGTATTCACGATGAGGGTCTGCACCTTGGAGCTGCCCCCTCCGCTCACCTGAGGTGACGGGGCGGCGTCCACTCCAATGACGGCAACGGACACGAGGTTCTTCACCAGTGGCAAAATCGCGTGGGCATTCTTCAACAGCACGATGCTGTTCTCGGCTGCCCTCAGTGCCAGTGCGTCGTGTGACGGTGACGTGGCGCTGGCGTAGAACGATCCGACGACCGGGTGGCTGATGAGTCCGTGGGCGAACATTTGAGTGAGAACTGCGCGAACGGCTCGGTTGAGATACGCGACCGACAAGATGCCGGTGCGCACCGCTCGAATGAGCGCCAGTGGTGATTCTGGCTTAACCAGCGAGACACCCGACCTGAAGGCCGCGACCGCGCTCGGCGTAGCGCGCAAGTCTGAGCGTACGAAACCGTTAAATTTCCACGAACGAAGGGTGTTGTAGATGTAGGGATCCGAGCAGGTGTTGACTCCATTCAACTCGCCGTACGAGCACATGACGGACGCGACGTGAGCCCTTTGCACCAGAGCTTTGAACGGCGCGTTGTACAACTCGGCCAATGCTCGCGGCGTCACCACTTGATTGAGTCGCAGGCGAGCGGTCTCTTGCGTGTACGCAGTGAAATGTTTCGCGTCCGCGAGTATGCCGGCGGACTGTATTCCTAGAACTTCCGCGACGCCAAGGTTCCCGGCGAGAACCGGGTCTTCGCCGAACGTCTCAAAGACCCGTCCGCCTTGAGGAACTCGAGCTAAATTGACCTCCGGTCCTTGGACGCCCGTAATACCTTTGGCACGCGCTTCAACCGCGATGGCCCTGCCGATCGAGCGTGCCAGCGACGCGTTGTAGGTCGCGGCCAAACCGATTGGCGCGAGAAACTGCGTGACACCGGTGAGCCCGTTCGCGACACCGCTCGGACCATCGGTGAGCGACAACGGCGGTATGCACAACGAAGCCACTCCGGAGTTTCTATTCTCCACCGGCGGATGCGTGGCCAGCACCGAGAACGAGGCTTTTTGCGCCAAGGTCATTTTGACGAGTACTTCGCCCGCGAGTGACGCCGCGCTCATTGAATGGTGAAGCGATTGAGCGATCCACGGGCAGCGAAGTTCGATGTTTGACGGCGGGGAGGATAGCGTCGCGCCTGACGCCTGACTCGAGTCGACGGACGCCACGAAGAGTCCAGACGACGCGAGGGCGGCCGTGGCGTACAGTACCGACCGGCGAGACCGTGATACTTCTCGTCGGGGCACTAACTTCTCCTTGTTTGCGGGTCGCTGATTCGAATCGAGAACTCGTTCAATGATGCCCGAGAGTCTCGAATGTCCAGTCGTTGGCCAGCCCCAAAACGTCGTGTCACCGGCACCCGAAAGTTACACGACGCTACGAAGATTCAATTAAGAAAACCGGAAGAATCGCGAACGGCTCCATTGAGAATACCTTTCGCTTTACCTCGAGCGAGCGAGCGAGCGTTGGGCGATGGGCGCAACCTACGCGAACGCCTTGAGGACCATTCATGTCGTCAAGGCGGAAGGAACCCTTTTCGTTGTCTAGGTGACTATTTCGACTTCGTGGCGTTTTCGTCGATGATGGTGACGGGAAGGAGCGTTCCGCCACAGACGTCGCTCGCCACTCTCGCGATGCGGAAATTCTTATTTCGCGCGTAGGAGCGCAGTTGCCGGAAGGCCTCTTCAATGTCGCCGTCGAGTGATTGGCTGAGAATTCCTTTGGCCTGTTCGATAACAATTCGACTTTCGAGGGCGACCTCGAGTTGTTGACTGAGTTTCGTCGCGTCAAAGGCTTGCTGGGACCCGAATATGGCGATGGTCGCGTTATCGGCCATGTCTTGCACGAGGGCCATGTCGTGATCGCCAAGCCATCGCTCGTGCGATGCAAAACAGTTCAAAACGCCAATTGTCTTCTTCTCGAGTCGCATGGGAATGCAATGCATCGAAGAGAAACCTTGGTCGAGGGCCTGGTGCGTCAACTTCGGCCACCGGGTGTCCTCAGCGCTGAAGACATGATTCACAATTGGTCCACTTCGGAAACACTCGACGCTCGGACCTTCTCGCAATTGAAGGGCGAGAAGCTCCTTTATTCGAGGAGAGTCAGTTGATGAGGCCACTAACTCCAGCTGGCCCGCCGAGGTGGTCAACATGACGCCCGCCACGTCGACGTGTGCGTCGTCCACGCATTGGTGGCACAGCAGTAAGGAGATATCGAAGATGTCGACATCCTCGTATTCACCTTCGGGTAGCACGACTTGGACCGGCTCTTTGGAATCCATCGTCATCGGATTTGCTACTCCCGTCGTCGGCCAGGCTGACGTTTGCCAAGGTCATCGTAGCGGTAATGGGAGTGTGGAAAGCGGTCCACGCACCCCCGGTCATTGCGACGCTGGGTCAACCAGTCACGCCGGCGCATCGCACGGACACGGAGGCCGGGCGCGAAAGACAGCAAACAAGCGTACGACTTCGTTCGCTGGTCGCGCGATGGTCAAAGGCGACTCACTTAGCGGGCTTGCGCGACTCTTTCCATCGCGTCAATGACCGCGGTGATGTGCGCGCCGGTCCAGCCGTCGGCTCCCAACTCTCGAGCACTGAGTTCGCTGACCACGGCGCCTCCACCAAAGAAAAGCGGTGCGCCCACTTCGGCGTTACGTAGTTCTCGCGCCACGTCTGCGAGGGCCGCGACGGAATGCTGGGAGGAGGTGCCGGCCAGCACGGCGATGAGTCGGTTCGCGCTGCGTGCCGATTCGACGAACGACTCGGCCGGCGTGTTGGCGCCAAGGTCGAGCACGCCGAATCCTCGACCACGCAGCAAATCGGCCACGATGGCGCTGGGAAGAGAATGGGCGTCTCCTTCTGGGGCGCCGAGCACCACGGTGCCACGCGACAGTCCGCGTCGGGCGAAAAGCGGACCCAGGCGCCCAATGATGCGCAGGGCCACGGCGGAGGCCCGGTGCTCGGCGGCGATGGAGAGTCGACCTTGTTGCCACTCGTCGCCAATGGCACGAAGAGCCGGAATGAGGAGGTCGCCGTAGATCACCGCCGAGGTCGTGCCGGCGGCCAAGGTTTCCTCAATGATGGCCCACGCGCCTGGCTCGTCGCCGTCGGTCATGCGGTGCAAGAGCCGGTGAGAACGGTCGTGCGACGTCCCCGTTTCTGCTGGCGTCACGTTCGACTCTCGAAAGCCTTCGAGGTCGGTAACGGCGACGCTCCACGCGGCTCCCGTGCGCTGCGCGGGCACGCGACCGGTGCGCACGTAGCGGTACATGGTCATGTAGTGGACCCCGAGCTGGTCCGCGGCGTCGCGAAGTCCCAGGTGCGTAGTCTCGGACGCGGTCACACTTGGTCACTCCGAGACGATCGAGCGACGCGTTCGGCGTCGGCGATGACTCCCGCGAGCATGGTCGGGAAGACGAATCGATGGAACGGCGAGATGGCGTACCAGTAGAGAAGGCCGAGGAAGCCCCGCGGGTGGAACTCCGCGCGCTGCACGATCTTGGTTCCCTCGCCCTCTGGAGAGAGGTTCCAACTCAGCCACGCCTCGCCCGGTAGTCGCATCTCGGCGCACAGTTGCAATTGCCAAGGAGGATCCAGTTCCTCCACTCGCCAAAAGTCGAGGGCGTCGCCCTTCACGAGGGTGTCGGATCGTCCACGACGCATCCCCGGTCCTCCCGCCAATTGATCAATCAAGCCGCGAAGCCACCACAGCCAGTCCGCTCCGTACCAGCCGGTGGGACCGCCAATTCGCTCGAGCACGCCAAACACCACCGAGGGCGCGACCGTGGTCTGCGCCGTACGCTCGTCGCTCAAGACGGACCTACCTGACCACGTCGGATCGGTTTCGAGCTTGGCGAACGCATCGGCGGGCGCAATGGCGTTGATGCCACCGACGTGGCGCTCCGCCGCCGCGCGCCCAATGGCGTCGCGCAGTCCCATGGGTTGCACCGCCAGTTCGGCACAGGCTGATCGCCCTTCCACCACCACTTCGTTGACGAGCGATTCGACGAGTTCGCGGGCGAGCGGCACCGGCACCGGCGTCACCAGGCCAATCCACAGCGACGAAAGGCGCGGCGTGAGCAGGGGGACTTTAATGAGCCACCGGCGAGGTAGCGCGGCGGCTGTGGCGTACAACGCGATCATTTCGCTGTAGGTGACGACGTCCGGACCGCCCGCGTCGTATACGCCGGGCGCTAAGTCGGGCGCGCTCACCGCGCGAACTAGCAACTCAATCATGTCGGTGATGGCGATGGGCTGACATTTGGTCTCGACCCACTTGGGCGTCACCATCATGGGGAGATTCTCGACCAGCTTGCGCAGCATCTCGAAGCTGGCGGAACCGCCGCCGACGATGACGCCGGCGCGTAGCTCCACGACCTCGACGGACGTCGAGGCCAGGAGGGCCCCGACTTGGTGGCGCGTGCGCAGGTGCAGGCTCAGGGCATCATCGTCGCGCCCGAGACCACCGAGAAAGACAATCCGGCGAACCCCGGCCCGTTCGGCCGCGCGGGCAAAGTTGCGCGCGTCACGTTGTTCGGTCTGTGCCCACTGAGGACCCGCGCCAATGGAGTGGACGAGGTAGACGGCAACGTCAACGTCACGTAGTGCCCCAGCGACGTCGCCCCCGACGTCGCCCTTGACCACTTCGACGCGGTGCCGCCAGAGTGCGGCGTCGAGTTTTTGTGGTGTTCGCGCCAGACAACGCACCTCGAGACCCCGTTCGAGGAGCGAGGACACGAGACGACTCCCCACGAATCCCGTCGAACCAGTGACGAGTACCCGCATCGTGGTCACCAACTCTCCCCACCGTCATTGAGGGTCATGGCGCTTGCTCGGTCAAGAGATCCAGCGCACTTCGTTCTTGGCAGTAGTACGCGAGTCGTTCTCGTTGCCCATCGGTGTCACTTCGACGGGTGCGCGCCACGCGATGCAAGGCTCGAACTCGGCGATCCAGCCAGAACGTGCCCGGTGGCGTCAGCTCGGCGGGGGACGAGACCAGCCAGATGATGGTGTCCACACCGAGGGCGGGTGTTCGAAGCAGCGGGCCCATGAGGCGACGAAATGTCGGCAGGGACTGACGGACGCCGGGCGTGTCTACCCACCCGGGATGCATCGCCGTCATGGTGATGCCCAGTGCGGCCAGACGCGGAGCCCACCAGGCGTTCAGGGACGCCTGGGCCCGTTTCACCTTGGCGTAGGCGTGCACGCCGTCGTAGTCGGGCGCGGGATCCTCAAGCCAATCGAGGTCGAGTGGTTCGGCGTACATTCCACCCGAGGCGACCCACACGACGCGAGCGTGTCCGGCCCGTAACTGGTCGTGCAGTAGTTCGGTGAGCAGGTAAGGACCTACGAGTTGGACGGCGGCGGTTCGCTCGAGGCCCTGCGCGCTCAGCTCGTAGTCTTTCGACAACGAGCCCGCGTTGTGGATGAGAATATTGACTTCCGGCAATCGGGCGAGTTCTTTGGCCGCGAGTCTCACGCTGGCCAGGTCGCCCATGTCGCCTACCACGACCGACACATTGGGGTTGCCCGTCGAGGTCGTGATGCGCGCCGCGGTTTTCGAACCGAGTTCGGCGTTTCGTACGAGCAGGATGACTTGGGCGCCGAGACGGGCCAGCTCCGTCGCGCACTCAAGGCCAAGGCCCGAGGTGGCGCCGGTGACGACCGCGACCCGCTCCGACACGCTCTCACCCGCGGGTGGTCGCCAGTGGAAGAGGTGTCGGCGAAGCGCCGGTCCCACGCGCGAGAAACTGCCCACGACTGTGAACTCCAAAGCGCGGTCCACGGCGTCGGCTACGGCATCAAACTTCATGAGACGTTCCAAGAATCGATCGCAACGAGTCGCGCGCACGGTCGCCGAGCCGTCGGAACAGGAGGGCGAGTAGGGGGTTGGCGACCGACGCCACGCCCCGGAAACGGAGTTCCGCGCGGTAGGTCATCTCGCATCCGGCGGTTCGCGGTTCGAAGGTGAGGGTATCGCGCGACAGCAGTGTGTTCGTCGACGAGGTGAAGACCACGCCCCGCGACGGGTCGAGCGAAGTAACGCCGTAGCGCAGCAGCTTTTCGCGTCCGGCGAAATGAACCGTGAGATCGAAAAGGGATTGCAAGGTCACCGCACCCTCGTCGAGGCGATGAGCCGAGGTCACGCTGGGATCCCAATGTTGTGCGTTCGAAAAGTCGCTCATGTAGCGGAAGGCTTCGTCGGCATTCCATGCTGAGTGCACCGTGGTCGTGTACGTCGCCATAACGAAACCTTTACTGTGGTTGGTCGGAGACCTAGTTTAGTACTAAAGAAAATAGTTCGTTCATTCGAGGCGGCCGCAAGCGAGGCGCGGCTTCGAGGCTTTCGAGCGGCCGCAGATACGTGCACTTCGTTGCCCCCACCATTTTTTGCCACGTACATCGCCGCGTCAGCCGACTCCAAACTGAAATGTCGGCGAGCGTCGCCACGCTCAAAGTCGCGCGCCAGCGTCGAGCGCGTCCATGGCTGGCGGAGGTCTTCTTAGGGGTCAACGCGGAACAACAGTCCTTGGAAGACTTGGCGGCCCCGCTGTCGGAGGTGGACTCGGGTGATCGCGACGTGCCCGGCGGCGCGACCAGTTCGAAAAAATGAAACGCTGCACTTCGAGGGCCTGCACCCCTATTAGTTCATTGGGAATCGCCGCCATTTCACGAACCAATTCTAGCCTTGGTGAATACGGATGATTCGAAAATCACCTTGCTTCGAAAATTCGCTGAGCATACGCTTCGCCTTGCACGTCGGGTCAACGCATTTGACGGGGATCAAGGCAAGTTCATTCGATAGCGAAAGGAGAGATTTCCGATGTATTTAGGTGGCGGAGCGATTGTCTTGATAATCATCATCGTGCTCGTCGTCGTCTTGATGCGGCGTTGACGTCGCGATCACCTGCGGCAAGCGAACGAGGCGGCCCGAAAACACGAAGTTTCAATTTTGAGAGGGCAAGCGCCCTACTAGATAAAGGAGTGGACATGGCAAACATGGACAAGGCGAAGAACAAGGCGCAAATCACCAAGGGCAAAGTGAAAGAGGCCGCCGGTAAGTCAACGGGCAATAAGAAGCTTGAAGCCAAAGGAAACGCGGATCAAGTAAAGGGCAAGGCGAAGCAGGTCGGCGAGAAAGCGAAAGACGTTCTCAAATGACGGGGGCCACCAGGAGTAACCGAAATGCGATTTCTCAATAGACGAAACGCCCGGGAATCCCGCCGTCAGGATGACCCGAAGAGTGGCTTAATGGAGCTCGGCGACACCATCGCCGAGGGGACCGATCCAGCAAGTCTCTCGAAAGTAAGTGCCTTCGATTCGACGCCCCCTGTCACGTGGAGCGTCGACTACTTGAACGATTTGGGACCAGCCAAAGGGCCAAGCCATCGTGCGTTTGTACCGGTAGTCCGAAGCGGTTTGACCGGCATCGAAAATACTTCGGAACCTCGTTCACTGTCGTAGTCCACGACTGTCAATGCCGATCATCCGGCCGAGCTAGGCCCGGAGGGTTCGGAAATGTGAACGCAGCGGTCACCTTGCGTGACGCACATTGACAGTCGTGAATCCTCTCGCGCGCGGTCGAATCGTGGGGCGAGAAAATGTGTGAGGTCGTCGCGACACGGGGCCATTTGCGATTCGGAGCGCTACCGATGGATCCCCCTGACGAAGTTCGCTCCCACGGAGTGCCCAACGACGTTTCGCGGGGAAGGGAGTCCATTCCCGCTGGCCCCGTGCCACGAGGAAGTGGATTTGTGGAACACCGGAAAGACGAGAAGTGAACAACACTGCGAGAGGGAGCTGCGGCGTGCAGAGTGCGACGCCGCCAAAATGCCGATTCCCTCGCCCTGCGCCGTGTCCGCGACTCTCGGGCGAGGGAATCGGCCGGGGGGACTAGTGAACTTCTCGAGTCTCGGCGCTCGCCGCCAAAATCATCGCCAAGTCGGCGCAAGCCACACACATGACTCTTGGATCGCGTCGCGTGCAGGTGCCGCAGCCGGAGTTTCGGTCAGCGTCGCCAACGTCCATCGATCCGTGATCAAGAGCGCCGAACGCGTATCGCCGGTCACTGAAGCCAATTCCTAAGCTCGTGTGGTTCATTGTCTACCTCCTCTTGTGCGGTCACCCATTTTGGGAAATCGCGTGCTCAAAGTCAATGTGCAATTCGTATGAAGTGCATTTCTAAAATGGACAAACTCGTGAAGGATCATCGACAAATTCGTCGCGTTGTTTTCTGAATGGGCAGTCGGCGAAGTGGCGCGATCGCGCAATGTCGAAAGAAAATCGACAGAATCGTTATCGGGACGAATCGCCCACCAGTGGGCGCACACCGAGGGGGGGCTCGATGTGTTGGGGTATCACCTGCGCGCGTAGTTGACGCTGCACTTCAGCCCAGGAGGGCAGGTTCTTTGCCAACGAGCGCCGCAGCGGCTCGGCGAACTGGTTGAAGTCGAGTCGCTCCGAGGTGTCCATGACGGTCGAGAGGAAGCTACTACCCAGGGACAGGAGGCTCAGCAATCGGATCGTGCTGCCCAGGTGAGCGCTTTCCTCGTCCTCAAGGCCGGAAACGAACGGAACGAGCATCTCCAAGTTCTGCAGCTGGCTATACGCCGCCGCACGGATTTGCGCGTTTTGTGTCGAAGCCAAAATGATCTCGAGCGTAAAGTACTTTCGAACGTCGTTGAGGGCACTCGCCGAGGCGGAGAGAAGTTGCGCAAGCGCACCCTCATCCAAGATGGCGCAGAAGTTTTGGGTAGTGATCCACGGCGCTTTCATGACGAAGCGAATCGCCGCAATCGCAAGGTCGTCCTTGGAGGGATAAATCTTGTAAATCGAACCTGGCGAACAGCTCGCGCGCCGTGAGATGCGCGAGATGGTCGCGCGCGCATAACCACTCTTGGCAATCGCGCAGAACGTCTCGTAGGCCAGCTGTGAGCGAATGTCGACCCGGGGCTCGGGCAGGACTCGGTCGAAGGCCTCGTGGAGCCTCACCGGAGCGACGTCCTTTGGATCAACCTTCAGCGACTCTCGCAGCACCACTTCGAGGAAGTCCAGACACTCGTGATCCGGCCGGAACTGTGTACTCGAAAGGATCGTCGAGAGCATCAACGAAAAGACCACCAGCGACCTGGAATGCAAGTCGTCGGTGAGATCAGCGCCAACGTCGAGGTAGTCGCGAACAAAGATCTCAACCTCTTCGCGCAGCACGGGGAATCGCCGCGAAGCGAGAAGAATCTGCACGGTGGCACGGTCGTTGGCCGACGCCTCTTTGATGTAAGTGATGACATCGTGCACCGCAGCGTCATTCGCGCGGGCCACCGCTTTCGAGGCGAGGGTCATCATGGTTATCGCGCGATCGCAAAGTTCATTGGCCCACACGTCGACCAACAGTTCCTCGACGTCTTCGCAACGGGCGTAGAGAGCTCCGTGGGTTAGTCCCGCTTCGCGCCCAATGTCGCGAAACGATATTGCGTCGATTCCCTGGCGCAGAACTGCGTTGACCGTGGCGCGCCGAATGGCCTGATCATTGAGCAACGCTCGCGCACTTCGACGACTCGCTGGTGTTCCTACCACGCTTGTCGGACCGAGTTTCTGGTACATTCCCATCTCCTTACTTGTAATCCTGACACTGGTCAGGGACAAGGAAGCGATGTCTAGACGTCCTGCCAAAATGATATCACACTGTAGCGAAGGCGGCTCAGGAAATTTTTCTGCCCCCTGGACCAAAAACGTCGCGGTGCGTTCGGCCACCTGGGCTCGAGATCCCTTCCGGACGAGGGGGTCGAGTTGGGCCGCGCGGATCGTGCCCTCACCGACGTCTCGCGCCACTTCAGTCAGGCGCCGGTTGTGGCTCAGGGAGAGACCACGCATACTGCACAGAGTGGACTCCTCGAATGAGTGCCTCGGGTGCGAATCGGGGCCAACGCTCACGAGTCTCATTGAGCGACAGGTTGACAATGGGTTGTCCGGATCGGTTGCAATCAACACAAGGCCCTTCTTCGGCCCGCAGTTGAAAGAGCTCCAACACTGCATCGATTCGCTGGAGGAGGCAACGTACTGCAAGATCCCTTAAATTTTGCTCTTCGCCTGTTCGGATAATGCGGCTCTGCAGGGCATTCGAGAACGGTCGACGCCGAGCAGTGAATGCGGATGATTCGAGAAAGCGCTTGACGCGATTATGGGCGCTTGCAGATAATTGTGCTCGCCAATCGGAAGTCAGTTCCGAGTGTCGGGGTCGAGTGCGGAGGCGCGTCATGAGTGTGGAGAGTGCGACGTCATCGTCGACGAATGAAGGACTTGAGCGCGACGACAGGGTGACGAGCACTACACCATCGCACGGCGACGGGGATGCCATAGGTGGTAGCGATCGCGAGGAAGAAGTCCGCGAATCGGTCGGCCGCGGCGATGACGCTCCCGATTCGCCGGGTGCTTCGGGCACCGCGAGCAGCGAGTCAGTCGGTGGTCGCCAGGGCGACACGACGGAGACCATGGGCGAGAGTGACGGCGAAGCGTCGAACCCCGTGAGCGGGAATGGCCACGACGCTGGCGACGATGACCACGAGAACGAGGAGAGACAAATTGATGGGCCAGGTGCGGAATGACGTTCGTCGTGCGCGCGAGTTGACGCGACGTCTCTTGTCCGCCGAGATCTGGAAGTAAGCGAGAAATACAGGCTCGAATCTTGCTCAGGAACGAGGTACGGCCCCCTTTCGGTCTTCCTCGACGAATGCCCTTGCAGACATGTTCGGGGGAGGCCGAGTTTCACCACAGTGCACATCGAGTTGGAGCAAGCCATGAACACCATTCACAGTCAGTTCGCGGAGTTTGTCTGCGAGGAAGGTCCTTCGCTCGCGCTCCCGGGATCGGGGAACACCTGGGGACGATTCGTCGCTCTGGCCGAGAGGGCCTCGATCGACCTCTCCCTGGGACGGCTTTGCGAAGGACATGGCGACGCCCTTGCCATCCTGGCCGACGCCGGTAAGAAGCCAGTCGACGGCGCGGCCTACGGGGTGTGGGCGTCGCGAAGTAAAGGTGCGCGCACCGTCGCAGACCGAGTGCCGGGCGGATGGCAATTGAGTGGCACCAAAGAGTTCTGTTCGGGCAGTGACGTCGTCGACCGCGCATTGGTGGTGGCCGACACGGACGATGGTCGGGTGCTCGTAGAGATTGACGTGGCCCGTCACGTCACGGGGGTCGTGCCGAATTCGTGGCCAGCGACTGGCATGGCGGCGTCCAAGAGTGAGACCCTGGAATTCGGCGGTCCCGTGCTTAGCGACGACGATCTCGTAGGCGCCAAGGAGTTCTATCTGAACCGCCCCGGATTTTGGTTTGGCGCGATCGGCGTGGCCGCCTGTTGGTACGGAGGCGCCGTTGGCATCGTGAACGACCTCATGAAATCGCTGGGTCCCGAACCCGACGACCTCGTACTCGCCGACCTGGGCGCCTGCGCCAGCGCCCTCGAGACCATGCGAATTGTCTTGAAGCACGCGGCCACCGCCATCGATGATGACCCCGATGACGCAACACGACAAGCCAATTTCCGCGCGCTCATTGCGCGCGGGGTGGTCCATCGCAACGCGCTGCAGGTCTTGGAGCGTGCTGCATCTGCCGGAGGGGCACGTCCGCTCTGTCTCGACGAAGCGCAGTCACGTCGGGTCGCCGATCTCTTCGTGTATTTGTCGCAACATCACGGGGGCGCAGACGCGAAGGATCTCGGACGACTACTCGCCACGGTCGGCTCATGGAACTAATCGTTGACGAGGTCCACTGCGGACCGACCGAACTCGCCTGGAACGATCGAATGTCGCGGTTGGCGTTGCCGGCGTTGCGACCCATTCGAGAACGTCGCGTGGTGATCGTCGCTCCCCATCCCGACGACGAGGTGTTAGGCGCCGGTGGGCTCATCCAGCGAGCCTTGCGTGACAAGCAAATCGTCGAAATAATCGCCGTGACCGACGGCGAAGCATCGCATTCGAATGCTCCGGTGCAACCCAAAGAACTGGCCGCTCTGCGTGAAAGAGAATCGATGCTGGCGCTGCAACGCCTTGGGTGGAATCGTCCGAGCATCACGCGGTTACACCTTCCCGATGGCAACGTACGGGGACATCTTCGTGAACTCAACGAAGCTCTGGCCGATTTCCTCCTGCCCGATGACCTTTGCGTGGCGCCGTGGCGCAGCGATGGTCACCCCGATCATGACGCGACCGGCGAAGCTGCGGTGCGCGCGAGTCGGGGAGTGGGGGCGAGATCGTTGAGTTACCTGGTGTGGGCGTGGCACTGGGCTGACCCCGAAGGTGCTGACATTCCTTGGGCTCAGAGTGAGCGACTCTCATTGGGCCGACGGAGCCAAGCGCGCAAACGATGGTCCTCGCTGGCCTTCCAGACTCAAATTCGCCCGCTCGGACCCACCGTGGCGGAAGCTCCCATATTGCCGGCGCCCCTACTGCGACGATTCTGGCGTTCCTACGAGATCTTCGTTGACGACTGCGGTGACAACCTATGAGTTCCACGTCGTTGACGTATTTCCAAAAAATGTACGCCGACTCCGATGATCCCTGGAATTTCTTGCACAGCGACTACGAGAAGAGAAAGTACGCGCTGACCGTGGCGAGTTTGCCAAAGGAGCTCTACGCCAACGCCTTCGAACCAGGTTGCTCCGTTGGCGTACTGACCGAGCTCTTGGCTGCGCGATGTCATCGCTTGCTCGCCGCTGACTTCATGTCCATCCCACTCCTCTGCGCGTCCAACCGACTGGCTGCGCGCGACAACGTTCAGTTCGAAGAGCGCAACATCCCAGACGACTGGCCGGACGAGATATTCGACTTGGTGGTCTTGAGCGAGATTGCCTACTACTTCGACGACGCGGCGCTGGCGAACATCACGGAACTCATCGTTTCGACCACCGTGGTCGGAGCACACGTCGTCGGCGTGCACTGGAGGGGCCAGACCAACTATCCCCTCTCGGGGGACCGAGCGCACGAAATAATTGCCCAAAACGCCGCCCTGCAGTTGAAGGTGCACCACGCCGAGGACGATTTCGTGCTCGATGTTTGGGAGCGCGCATAGTGCGAGCCAGTGCGAGTGGTCGAACGCGCGCCGTGGGCGTGGTCATTCCCGCCAATAACGAAGAGCGTTACCTTCACGCTTCATTCATGGCACTGGAGGAATCGCTGCGGCAACCGAGCGTCAGAGGACTGCGCCGACACGTGGTGGTGGTCCTCGATTCCTGCGAGGATCGAAGTCGTTCCATTGCCGAGCATTGGCGGAAGCGCGCGGTCACCACAGCAGCGTGTGAGGTCACCATCGTTGATTGCGATGAGTTAAATGTTGGCCGCGCTCGAGCGCTCGGCTGCGACGTGCTCTTGGGTCATTTTCATACCTACGAATTGGACGGGGTGTGGCTCGCCACCAGTGACGCGGACTCGCGCGTACCTGCGCACTGGCTTAGCGTGCAGGTCAATGCCCACGACCACGGAGCCGACGCGTGGGCTGGTCGGATCGCGATCACCGAATGGCCTCGGCACCGAGTCCCAATTGCCGCACGTTGGCAACGGGCGTACGACGCCGAGTCCCGACCAGTGCACGGGGCCAGTTTCGGGGTTAACGCCCAGGTCTACTTGGACGTCGGGGGCTTCCCCCCTCTTCGCACCAGCGAAGACCGGGGACTTCACGGAGCACTCGTCGCGCGCGGAGCCAACATTCACTACGACTCGTTAGCTCCGGTCGTGACGAGCGCACGTCGCACCGCGAGGGCTCCGGAAGGTTTCGCCGCGGCGCTCACGCTCTACGAAGTTCCGGGGACGTGCGCATAAATCGAAGATGTCGAGCGCGGTCGGCGTTCTCGACGATCCATAGCTGAACGCCGTCGCATCGAGGTCCGTAGGGCGCCATAACGTCGCTGTTAGGCGATTTCAAAATGAAGGCAAGACTGCCGCGTCGTAATCTGTGATGAGATGTAGGAAGTAACAAGGCGGCTGTAGCTCAGCGGATAGAGCATCGGTCTTCGGAACCGAGTGTCGGGGGTTCAAATCCCTCCAGCCGCACCAACCGGACAGGCCCGACGCCCGTTCGTGTACTTCGCGACCCCAAAAATGTTGAGTAGTTGCTTCGTACCTCATTGCCCCCTAATCACGGATATGGTTCAACATATTCGCAACCCATGGGACATCACGACGATGGCCCGATAGGAGTTCTTATGACCGACGTGGTGAGAGCTGCCCTCGTGCAAGCGGCGTGGACGGGTGATAAGGCATCGATGATTGATCTACACGAGCACCACGCCCGAGAAGCGGCATCTCAAGGTGCCCAAGTGATCTGCTTCCAAGAGCTCTTTTACGGCCCGTACTTCTGTCAAGTGCAAGATGTCGCCTTCTACGACTACGCCGAAGCGGTGCCCGAAGGTCCTACGACTGAGCGATTCATGGCGCTGGCGGCGGAACTGAACATGGTCATTGTGCTGCCGGTCTACGAGATGGAACAAGAGGGCGTGCTCTACAACACGGCGGCCGTAATCGACGCCGACGGCACGTATCTCGGCAAGTATCGAAAAACCCATATACCCCAGGTAAGCGGATTCTGGGAAAAGTTCTACTTCCGTCCTGGCAACCTGGGCTACCCAGTGTTCGACACGGCCGTTGGCCGTATTGGTGTCTACATCTGCTACGACCGACACTTTCCGGAGGGTTGGAGGGCCTTGGGTTTGGCCGGCGCGAAGATTGTCTTTAACCCATCAGCCACGAGTCGCGGACTATCGGCCTATCTATGGCAACTGGAGCAGCCCGCGTCGGCGGTGGCCAACGAGTACTTCATCGGAGCCATCAACCGCGTCGGAGTCGAAGACCTGGGAACGAATGACTTCTATGGTCAGACCTATTTCGTGAATCCACGAGGTCAGTTCGTGGGCGACGTGGCCAGCACCTCGGACTCCGAATTGGTCGTTCGCGACCTCGACATGGACGTGTTGAAGGAGGTCCGTGAGCAGTGGGCCTTTTATCGTGACCGTCGTCCCGATATGTACGAACCGCTGACGGACTGGTAGCGCCATGGCACGAGTGCTCATCAAGGGCGGCCGGGTCCTCTCGGCCACCGGAGGTCAGAACTTCGACGTCCTGATCGACGGCGACGAAATTGCCGCCCTGGCTACCCCGGGACACTTCGCCAGTATTGAATCGTCGTGCGATCGGGTGCTGGACGCGTCGGGTAAGTACGTCCTACCGGGAGGCGTGGACGTTCACACCCACATGGAACTGCCCTTCGGCGGGACGTCGGCCTCCGACACCTTTGCGACGGGAACCGTAGCCGCCGCCTTCGGTGGCACCACCTCCATCGTTGACTTCGCCGTCCAGCGCACGGGCGAAGACGTGCACGACTCCTTGGCCCTCTGGCACGAAAAGGCGGGTGGCAACTGCGCCATTGACTACGGCTTTCATCAGATCATCGGCGGCGTCGACGACGCGGCCCTGCGTGCCATGGCCGACCTGGCGACGCACGAAGGCGTCACCAGTTTCAAACTGTTCATGGCGTACCCGGGCGTCTTTTACTCCGACGACGGCCAAATCCTCCGGGCCATGCAGACCGCCAGTGAGCTGGGCGCCACAATCATGATGCACGCCGAAAATGGCCCCGCCATCGACGTACTCGTGGCCCAGGCGCTGGCGCGAGGAGAGTTCGATCCCCGTTTCCACTCGCTCACTCGTCCCGTCGAGATGGAGGAAGAGGCGACGCACCGCGCCATCATGCTCGCCAAGGTTGCCAAGACGCCCCTATATATTGTCCACGTCAGCGCCCGCGAAGCCATCGAGACCATTGCGCGAGCGAGGGACTTGGGGGCGAACGTCTTCGCCGAAACCTGCCCGCAGTACTTGTATCTCAGTCTGGAAGAGCATCTTTCGCTTCCCGGATTCGAGGGCGCCGGGTACGTCTGTTCGACACCGCTTCGATCGCGGGCCGAAGGTCATCAAGATTCGCTGTGGCGAGCCCTTCGCACGAACGATGTGTCGGTCGTCAGTACCGACCACTGCCCGTTCTGCATGAAAGATCAAAAGGAACTCGGCCTGGGCGACTTCTCCAAGATTCCCAACGGCATTGGATCGGTGGAGCACCGCATGGACCTGCTCTACCAAGGGGTGGTGACGGGCGAGATCGGTCTTTCGAGGTGGGTCGAGTTGGCGTCCACCACGCCGGCGCGGATGTTTGGTCTCTATCCGCGTAAGGGTGTGATCGCTCCCGGGTCGGACGCCGACATCGTGATCTACGACCCGCTGGGTTCGACGGACATCAGCGTCAAGACCCACCACATGAACATGGACTACTCGGCCTATGAGGGGATCCACATCGACGGGCGAGTTGAGACGGTACTGTCGCGCGGACGAGTCATCGTCGAAAACCGCACGTTCACCGGCGCGGTGGGACACGGACAGTTCCTGCGACGAGGGCTCAGCCAGTACTTACTGTAAGACGGCGTATCACCGAACAGCACTAGTTAGGAGACACGATGGACTTTGGTGTTGTCTTGCAAACCAATCCGCCGGCGTCGGACGTCGTTGCGCTCGCGACGAAGGCCGAGGATCTCGGATTCGATTACGTTTGGACGTTCGACTCGCACATCTTGTGGGAAGAACCCTTCGTCATTTACAGTCAGATACTCGCCAACACCAGGCGGGTCACCGTGGGCCCGATGGTGACCAATCCGGCGACGCGCGACTGGACCGTCACGGCCAGTCTCTTCGCCACGCTGAACGAGATGTTCGGTAACCGAACGGTGTGCGGCATCGGTCGAGGGGATTCGGCGGTTCGCGTGACCAACGGAAAGCCCACGACCTTAGCGACCTTGCGCCAGTCCATTGAGGTGATCCGCGAACTCGCCAATGGTCGCACGGTCGAGTATCACGGAGCGCCCCTTCACTTCCCGTGGGGCGCCAGTAGTCGCCTGGAGCTGTGGGTCGCGGCGTACGGTCCCAAGGCACTACAACTGGCGGGCGAAGTGGGCGACGGTTTCATTTTGCAGTTGGCCGATCCCGATATCGCGCGGTGGATGATCACCGCGGTACGTGAGTCCGCCGCCCGTGTTGGACGTGATCCTTCGTCGTTGACGTTCTGTGTCGCGGCGCCGGCGTACGTAGGAGACGACGTCGCGCACCAACGAGACCAGTGTCGCTGGTTCGGTGGAATGGTCGGCAACCACGTGGCCGACATTGTCGAGCGCTACGGCGACGATCCGACCACGAACATTCCGGTGGCGTTGACGGAGTACATCAAGGATCGAAAAGGTTACGACTACAACGAGCATGGACAAGCGGGCAACACGCACGCCGCGTTCGTACCCGACGACGTCATTGACCGTTTCTGTCTCTTGGGCGGCGTCGACGAGCACGTTGCCCGTCTCCAGGAGCTGCGGGAAATCGGCGTCGACCAATTCGCGCTCTACCTGCAGCACGACGCAAAACTCTCCACCCTCGAGGCATACGGCGAGACCATCATTCCCATGCTGGGTTCGTCGACGACCACGTCGTGACCAGCAGGAGAAAGTAACGTCCGTCGGCGAGGGCTGGGCCTCCGAGCCCGTCACCGCGAAAGGCTCTTGGCCACGTCGACATCGAACGTGCACACGCCGAGCGACAGCTCGGTCGGTGAGACATACGGGGGACGCGCGGGCGTGTCAATGAGCCATGAAATTGATGACCTAGAAGCGTCGCTCACCCCGCTCAACCAGCAGAATTGACCGTGATGTGGTGACGTTCGTCCCGTGGTGGAACTTAAGACACCAAAGGAGGCACTGGTAAGGTTGCTAGGTCGTGAATCCCGTAACCAGGGTGGCCGCAGCGCGCACACGGTCACTGACGTGGCTTCGAATGAGGAGATTGAATGAAGGTATTGGTACTCGGTGGTGACGGATTTTGTGGCTGGCCCACGGTACTGCACCTCTCGGATCAGGGACACGACGTCATCGTCGTGGACAACCTCAGTCGACGCGAAATCGACCTCGAACTCGAGTGTGAGTCACTGACGCCCATTCGCCCGATGGGGGAGCGCACTCGCGTGTGGAAGGAACTGACGGGCAAGGACATTGGCTTCGTCCATCTCGACCTCGCCGAAGAGTATGAGCGCTTCGTCGAACTTCTCCGCGACGAGCGACCCGACGCCATTGTGCACTTCGGAGAGCAGCGCGCGGCACCGTACTCCATGCGTAACTCCGCCGCGAAGCGTTATACCGTCGACAACAACGTTCGCGGTACGCACAACGTCTTGGTCGCCATTGTGGAGAGCGGCCTCGACATCGCCCTCGTGCACCTCGGGACCATGGGCGTGTACGGCTACGGGTGGTCCGGATCGGCGCCTATTCCTGAGGGTTACCTCACCGTCAAGGTACCCACGCCCGACGGGGAGATCGAACGCGAGATCCTGCACCCGGCCAATCCCGGTTCGGTATATCACATGACCAAAACGCTGGATCAACTGCTCTTCGCTTTCTACGCAAAAAACGACCAACTTCGCGTTACCGACCTCCACCAAGGAATCGTGTGGGGGACCCAGACACCCCAGACCGCCCTCGACGAGCGACTCATCAACCGATTCGACTACGACGGGGATTACGGCACGGTGCTGAACCGGTTCTTGATGCAAGCAGCCATCGGGCACCCGTTGACGGTGCACGGTACGGGCGGCCAAACTCGCGCCTTCATTCACATCCGCGACACGGTTCGTTGCATCCAGATTGCCTTGGAGAACCCGCCGCAGCACGGTGATCCGGTGAGTGTCTTCAACCAAGTCACCGAAACGTACCGCGTGGCCGACCTGGCCGAGTTGATTTCCAAGGAGACGGGCGTGAAAGTCGCCAATCTTCCCAATCCGCGCAAGGAGGCGGTGGAGAACGAACTCAACGTCAGTCGCGACCGCTTTGTCGCGCTTGGCCTAGACGCGACGACCCTGACCGAGGGGCTACTCGAAGAGATACGCGACATCGCCAATAAGTACAGCTACCGCGCCGACACGACGAAAATCATCGCACGCTCGGTGTGGCGTCTGGGCATGGAGACTTCACCCGACTTGGTGAGTTAAGTACCGGTATGAGGCGTGGTCGCGAAGGAGACGGATTCCGATGACGACCATCTTTGAAGAAGAGATTCGCAGCCAAGGGGAGCTCCTTCGTCACCGAGCCGAACGCGGCGCCGAGCAAGCCGCGCGAGCCGCTGAGTCCTGGCGCGACGTGTCCTACGCCCTCGTGGCGGCCCGTGGCTCGTCGGACAATGCGGCGGCCTTTTTTCAATACCTCGCGGGTCGAGAGTTGGGGTTGGTCGTATCCCTCGCCACGCCGTCGCTCTTTCACGATGGAGGCACCATGCACTTGGACGGTGCCGGCGTGCTCGCCATCTCGCAGTCGGGGCGCTCGCCCGGGATGCTCGACGTGGTTCGACTGGCCACACGCCAAAGCCGCCCCAACGCGGTCATCACCAACGACGCCGCGTCGCCCCTGGCCGAAGAGGCGGGATCGGTCATTGAGCTTTTCGCCGGGGTGGAGCGCGCGATTGCCTCCACCAAAACCTTCACGACGAGTTGCCACGCACTGGCCCAATTCGTGGCGGCGCTCGCCGGCCATGCGCTCGAGGGTTTGAGCGACCTCCCCGACGTCATCGATCAAACGGCCCGGTGGGCGCTCGATGCCGCCATGCCGGTCTCTACGCTGGACGGCCCTCGCGGTCTCACCGTCGTCGGTCGTGGCGTCGGATACGCCTCGGCCTCCGAGATCTCGCTCAAGATCAGAGAAGTGACCGGACTCCGGTCCGAGGCCTATTCAGCCCCGGACTATCTGCATGGGCCGATCGGGGCTGACGGCGACGGCGCCACCTTGTTACTTTGCGTGACGAACGAAATCGACGACGCGGTGGCCGCGAGTCTCCTCGCCCAGTGCGCAGAGCGTGGCATGGCGACGGTGGTGTTGCGTTCATCCGAACGCGCCGCGCACGCGAGCGACGCCGAAATTGTTCTCCCGAATCGCATGGAGAATTGGTCGCTCGGACTCGCGCAAGTGGTCGTTGGCCAAGTTCTGGCGTTGCGTCTTGGCGAACTTCGTGGTCGCCCGATCGACACCGCGATCGGACTCAACAAGGTCACCCTCACGGCCTGAGTCGTAAAGATTTTGAGCGGGTCGCGTGTACTAGGTTGCTGGCAGGTGCATTCTGGGAGGAGCCACCAACGGGGAATCCGGACGTCACGGTCGAACGAAAACAGTGTTCGTGGACGTCAGCGATGTTGGTGGGCGAGTTAACACCCGAGTGAATCGACAAGGTTTCATCGCCGTCAAGCGGTGAACGAGCGAACCCTCGGGTTCTTAACTGAAGGAGTTGCTTTATGAGAGGAAAGACCAGAGTGGGTCTCCTTGCGTCGTCACTCGTACTCGTCGCGAGTACCTGTTTTGTAGCTGCGCCAGAGATAGCGGGGGCCGGCCAAACGCCGCTCAATCTCGACAATGAACAAGGCTTACTGTGGCCCTGCGCCTTTACACCCTTTAACTCGTTTGACGCCATGTTCTCGGTGGGCACCATCTACGAGACCCTCGACTTCGTCAACGCGTTGCAAAACGCCAAGGTCACTCCTTGGTTGGCCACCGCCAATACGTGGAGTAACGGCAATAAGACCTTGACCTTCACCATTCGTTCCGGTGTCAAGTGGACTGACGGCAAGCCCTTGACGGCGGCCGACGTGGCGTACACCTTCAACCTTTTGAAGAAGAACCCGGCACTTGACCTCAACGCGGTATGGACCGTGCTGTCCAGCGTGACCCAGAGTGGCGCCGACAAGGTTGTCTTCAACTTCTCGAAGTCGGCCGTGCCGTACTTCTATTACGTGGCCGGCCAAGTGCCGATCGTGCCCGAGCACATCTGGAGCAAGATCAAGAACCCGGTGACCGATCCCATTGCGAAGCCCGTGGGCACCGGGGGCTACGAGCTGGCCTCCTGTACGCCCCAAAACATCAAGTGGACGGCCAACCCGCACTACTGGCAGCCCAATATGCCGACGGTGAAGACGCTCAACATGCCGGCGTTCTTGTCTAACGACACGGCGAACCAGTACCTCGCGCAGGGCCAGTCGGCCTACGGGGCGCAGTTCATCCCCAACATCAAGAGCTTCTTCGTGGCCAAGAAAGCCGGCAACGGGTACTGGTTCCCACCGGTCGCCAACGTCTCGCTCTTTCCCAACTTGAAGAGTGGCCCGACCGCTGACGTCGCTGTTCGACAAGCCATCAGTTACGGCATTGACCGCGCGGCGATCTCGAAGATCGGCGAGTACGGTTACGAGCCGCCCGCCAGTCAGACCGGCGTGGTCGCTCCGACGTTCAAGTCGTGGTCGAGTTCGTCAGCCGCCGCCAGCGCGGGTTCGAGTTACGACCCGTCCAAGGCGAAGGCCGTGTTGAAGGCCGACGGCTACAAGATGGGAAGTAATGGCTTCTTCTCGAAGAACGGCAAAGAACTGAGTCTGACGGTCGTCACCAACGGGGGCTACTCCGACTGGGTGGCGAGTATGCAGGTGATGAGTCAGCAGCTCGCCAAAGTGGGGATCAAAGTCACCGTGAACGGTGCGGCGGCGTCAAACTTCACCACCGATGTCCTGACGGGTAAATTCCAGTTGGCCTACGACGTGGAGACCGGCGGCCCCTCGCCGTTCTACGAGATGCGCCAGTGGCTTTACTCCAAGAACTCGGCCGCTATTGGTCAGCCCGCGGCGTCGAACTGGGAGCGTTTCTCGAGTCCGGCCGTCGACGCACTGCTGAATCAGTACGGCTCGACCACGAGCAGCGCGACGCAGCACTCCATCATCGACCAACTGCAAAGCGTCATGGTGAAGCAGTTGCCGGTCATCCCGGTGCTCGAAGAGGTGGACTGGTTCCAGTTCAACTCCAAGGAGTACTCGGGCTTTCCGTCAGCCTCGAACCCGTACGCGCAGCCCGGTCTGTACAACACGCCTGACTGGGGCGTCGTCGTTTTGCACCTGAAGCCAATCAAGTAACGGAGTGCCGGTCTGAGTCGGGGAGATGAGATTCGTCGCTCGCCGTGTGGGTTTTTTGCTCGTCGCACTATGGGCGGCCCTCACGGTGAACTTCCTCATCCCCCGACTCATGCCCGGGAACCCCGCCCTGGCCATGATGGGCCGATTGCGGGGTCACATCAATCCGGCCTCCCTGCACGCCCTGGAGGTCGCCTTCGGGATTAACACTCACCAGAGTTTGATTTCGTCCTACTTCGCCTACCTCAACAATTGCGCCCATCTCAATTTCGGCACTTCCTTGTTGTACTTCCCCCAGCCGGTAAGTTCCATCGTCGCCAAAGCACTTCCGTGGTCCCTGGGACTGGTCGGCATCAGCACCATTCTTGGTTTCGTCATCGGCACCGCATTGGGTGCGGTCTCCGCCTGGCGTCGAGGGGGCAGGTTCGACAGCGTGATGCCACCGATTTTCATCGTGGTCTCGGCCTTTCCGTACTTTTGGATTGGCTTGATGTTGATCTGGCTCTTCGGTTTGACGTTGAACTGGCTTCCCTATCTCGGCGGGTACACCGAGACCGTCACCCCGACGTTGACGTGGTCATTCGTCTTCAACATCCTTGATCATTCGGTGTTACCGGCGGCCACCATCCTGATCACGGCCATCGGCGGTTGGATTCTCACGATGCGTAACAACATGATCACCGTCGTCGCGGAGGACTACGTCAAGATGGGTCGGGCCAAGGGATTGAAACCGCGCCGAGTGCTTTGGCACTACGCCGCGCGCAACGCGTTGCTACCCAACCTCACCGGTTTCGCCATGTCGCTCGGCTTCGTCATTTCCGGCGCCATCCTGGTCGAATACGTCTTCAACTATCCCGGTGTGGGATTTCTTCTCCTGCAGGCGGTGGAGAACGAGGACTATCCGTTGATGCAGGCGCTTTTCCTCTTAATCACCGTGACCGTGCTCTTCGCCATCTTCGTGGCGGACATCGCCACGGCGTTGCTCGATCCGCGCACGAGGAACAGTTCGTGACCATACTTCGCGCCTTGGTGAGCGGCGTGGGCCGGGGGCTTCGCTTCTTGCGCCGCGACAAGAAGGCGGCCGCCGGATCGATCATCCTCTTCGTGCTCTTGGTGATCACGGCCTTTCCCGGGTGGTTCACACCCCATGATCCGGCCGCCAACGCCTACACGCCGGGCGTGGGTCTCTCGTGGACGAATCTGCTCGGTACGACGGCGCAAGGTCAGGACGTCTTCTCCCAGCTCATGGCCGGCACCCGTCAGTCGGTGCTCATTGCTCTGATCGTCGGCTTTTTCTGTACCGTCATCTCGGTCATCATTGGCATCACGGCGGCCTACATGGGCGGTCTGATTGACGACGGTCTGTCGTTGTTGACCGACGTCATCCTCGTCATTCCCACCTTCCCCTTGATCATCGTCATCGTCGGCTATTTGCGCAACACCGGCTTCTGGCTGATGATCTTCGTGCTGACCTTCACGGGATGGTCCTACGGCGCGCGACAACTCCGTGTCCAAGCACTGTCGCTGCGAAATCGTGACTACCTTCTCGCCGCCAAAGCACGGGGCGAGAAGAGTTGGTACGTCATCATCGTGGAACTGATACCGCCAATGACCTCACTCATTGTCGCCAATTTTCTCGGTACCGCGCTCTACGCACTCTTGGCGGCGGCCGGCCTGCAGTTCGTCGGACTGGGCGACATCAGCACACAGTCGTGGGGGACCATGTTGTACTGGGCTCAAAATGACGAAGCCCTGGCGACGGGGCTGCCGCTCATGGTACTGGCCCCGGGCATCGCCATCGCCCTCCTGGGCAGCGCGCTGGCCCTGCTCAACTACGCCTTCGACGAGATCGCGAATCCAGCCCTTCGCCCGGTGCGCGTCGCGCGAAGAACGAAGGTGGTCACGTGAGTGATGACGTCCTCCAAGTTCGCGACCTGAAAGTCGAATACGCCACGCCGAACGGACCGGCCCAGGCGGTCGGGGGAGTCTCCTTCAACCTCGGCAAGGGCGAGTTCCTCGCCATCGTCGGAGAGTCCGGCTGCGGAAAGTCGACCCTGCTCTTCGCGATCGCCCAATTGCTCACCTATCCCGGCAGCATCTCGGGTGGTTCGGTGCACTTCGCCGGGGTGGACTTCACCACCTTGACGCCCGAGGCTCTTCGGCTCCATCGCTGGCGCGACATTTCGGTGGTCATGCAAAGCGCCATGAACGCGCTCAACCCGACCCTCACCGTCGGGGCGCAGTTGGCTGACGCCTGTAAGGCGCACACCGATTGGAGTGACGAACGCATCGCCCAGCGCTCGGCCGAGGTGCTGGCGATGGTGGCGATTGACGAAGCACATTTGAAGAGCTTCCCGTTCCAACTGTCGGGCGGCATGCGCCAACGCGCGATGATCGCCATGGCCCTATTACTCGAACCACAACTCGTCATCATGGACGAACCGACCTCGGCACTCGACGTCGTGGCGCAGCGCTCCTTGATGCGCCAAGTCGAAACGCTCCGTCACCGTTTAGGCTTCGCGGTCATTTTTGTGACCCACGACATGAGCGTGGTGTCGCACTATTCGGACCGCCTCGCCGTCATGTACGCGGGCGAGGTCGTGGAACTCGGTCCGACGCGCGAAGTATTCGATCACCCCGAACACCCCTACTCTCAGGGTCTGATGGAAGCGTTTCCTTCACTGCTCGGCGACCAACGCGAACTGACCGGCATCGCCGGTACGCCGCCGTCGCTCGTCAACCCACCCGAGGGATGTCTCTTCGCACCGCGCTGTGCGCACGCGAACGACGAATGTCGAAGGGTTCGACCGGAACTCGTTGCCTACGGCGACCATCAAGTCCGTTGTCACTGGGTCGCGAGGAACAAAGCATCGTGACCGACCCAATCCTCCAAGTCCGGGACCTTTCGCGCTTCTTTCGCGTAGGCGGCTTTCGCTCGCGTGGACAGCTCCACGCCGTGGACCACGTCTCCTTCGACGTGGCGCCGGGCGAGATTGTGGCCTTGGTGGGCGAGTCGGGTTCGGGTAAATCCACCATTGCGCGGGTGTTGGCGGGACTGTACCCCGCCAGCTCGGGCGACTTCACCTTTGAGGGTAAGACCATTGGTCGACGCGAAACGCAGTCGATTCGCGGCGATATGCCCATGGTCTTTCAGGACCCTTTCGGTTCGATCAATCCGGTGCTGCGCGTGGGCCACGGGCTCCTTCGATCGTTGAAACTCCACCGCGCGGACATTCCTCGGGCCGATCGGCTGGCGGCCGCCGTGGCGCTGGTGGAGAAGGTTGGACTGACGCCCGGCGAAGAAGTGCTGGGTCGCTACCCGCACGAGTTGTCGGGTGGTCAACGCCAGCGACTGGGTTTCGCCCAGGCGCTCGCCTCGCGACCCTCCTTGATTCTCGCCGACGAACCCGTCTCCATGCTCGACGTGTCCATCCGCATTGGACTGCTCAACGTCATGAGGGAGCTACGCGACCTCGAGGGCGTCTCCATCCTTTACATCACCCACGACCTGGCGAGCGCTCGTTACGTGGCCGACCGCATGATCGTTCTCTACGCGGGGCGCATTGTTGAAGAGGGTCTCACCGACGAAGTCATTGCTTCACCCCAACATCCCTACACCCGTCTCTTGATGTCGGCCGCTCCCGACCCTCACCTCGCGCCCGCGACCGTGGAGGACGATGATCTCGGCGAACCGCCCAAGGTGATCAATCCCGGACCGGGATGTCGATTCGCCCCCCGATGCCCGTTGGTGATGGACGTCTGTCTTGCCGAGACGCCCCCTTTCGTGCATCTGTCGCCGACGCATCGCGCTGCTTGTTACGCGGTGACGCCCTAGTGGACGTCGACCTCGTCCCTCGGCCCCGCCGCTTGGACGTCCGCTCGGGTACGGTGACGTGGCGTTCGCCGCTGCGCATTGCGGTCGAGGCACAGCGGTACTCGGTGGCCCAGGTGTTCGCCGATGACCTGCGCGGGGCCATTGGTTGGCGCGTCGAGATCGTCGCCTTCGACGCCCCCGCGGACCTACTGCTTCGCACGGTGGATGACTGCGGCGAGGAGGGATACCGTCTCACGGTTGACGACACGGCGACCATTGACGCCAGTACGCCCGCCGGGCTCTCCTACGGACTCTCGGTCCTTCGTCAGTTAGGACCGGCGTCCCTGTTTGGCGACGGCGCCGTGGTCGAAACAATCGCGTTGCCGCGCGTCTTCATCGACGACGGCCCGAGCTACTCGTGGCGCGGCGTCCACCTCGACGTGGCCCGGCACTTCTTGGACGTGGCGACCGTGTGTCGACTCATCGATCAGATCGCCGTGCACCGACTCAATCACCTCCACCTGCACCTCAACGACGATCAGGGATGGCGCATCGAAATACCGACCTGGCCCTTCCTAACCCAAGTCGGCGCCTACCGTCGTTCCACCCCGATTGGTCACGAGCGCGATCAGCTCGACGACCACGTGGCGCACGGCGGCTTTTACGACGCGCGGGACATCGCGACGATTCGCCAACACGCCGCTCGTCGCTTCGTTCACATCGTTCCCGAGATCGACCTGCCCGGTCACGCGCAGGCAGCGATTGCGGCCTACCCGTCATTAGGTAATCTCGACGACCCTCTCGAAGTGTGGACGAGATGGGGCATCTCCGAACACGTCTTGAACGTGAGCGAGGAGGCCCTGGGCTTCGCCGACGACGTCGTTCGCCACGTGGCCGATCTCTTTCCGGGTAGCCCCGTGCACATCGGAGGCGACGAGTGTCCGACCACCGAATGGTCGTCAAGTACGGCCGCCGCTGAGGTGATGGTCGAACATGGTTTTACCGACGTCGCCCAGTTGCAGGGTCTCTTCACCTCGCGACTGACGGAGTGGTTGCTCGCCCACGGCCACGAGGTCGTCGCCTGGGACGAAGTGATGGACGCGGGCGCCGACGCGCGCGTCGTCATCGCGGCCTGGCGTAGTTCCGGTATGGCCGTTCAGGCCGCACAGTCGGGCCACGACGTCATCATGGCGCCCATGCAGTTCCTCTATTTTGATTGGCTGAACGCCGAGGGAGCGGACGAGCCGGTCGCGTTGGCTCCGTTGCCGTTCTGCACGCCCTGGGAAAAGGTCTATCGTTTCTCCGTCATCCCGCCCGGCCTCGACGCATCCCTGCATCACCGTGTGCGCGGTGCGCAGGCCCAGTTGTGGACGGAGTACATCGCGACCCGTGACCACTTGGACTACATGGCCTTTCCGCGCCTCGCGGCGTTCAGCGAAGTGGTGTGGGGGACGAAGACCTCCGAGGCGGAGTTTCGACCGCGACTGACGGCGCACCTTTCGCGCCTCGAGGCGATGGGGGTTCGCTACCGCGCCGTGGACCAACCTTCGTGAGCGACGTCGAGGTGACCATTGCCTCGATGCGGTCGTTTCTTCCTTCCCCTCGCGCGGACGTCGCCGAATGGGTCGCCGCCGTAACCTCGACGGCAATCCGCGACTCACTTCATGAACTCGCGTTGGAGGCGGACGAAATCAATGTCATCGTGGCCCAATGGGAGGAGTTCCGTCGTGACGAGCGTTGGCTGTCGCTCTTGGTGTCGCTCGTCACCTCGATCGAAGAACAGCGGGGCGATCACGACGCGCCGTTACCGGTCTGGGACGATCTCGACGACGCCGGCGCGGGTGGGCGTTTTCTTTACTTCTATCTGTTCGCCCTCACGTGGCGTGCAACCCAGAACTTCCTGCGCGCACGCCACTGTCCGGCGCCCATCATTACCCGAACCATGTCGTCGCTCGCGCGCCACGCAGGCATTCATTCACGTAAGTGGCACACCGTGGGGTTGGACGCCGGGTGGTGGATGCTGCCGGTGCTGCGCGGCGAGTTGGTGCACGTCGGGAGTCTTCAGTTTCATCGCGTGACCTTGGGCGTGGGCACGCTGGCGCCGCACCCGTGGTACAGCGACGCGGTCGCTCGGACCCTCGGTCCAGGGTTTCGCGTCGGCGACGCCTCAGTGGGCCTTCACATTCCCGACCACACCGAGTTGTCGCCGACCGCTCTCGACGCGACGTTCGCCGAGGCGCGCGAGGTCGTCGGCGCAGTGTGGCCCGTAGCGCAACGACGCGTCGCCACCTGTCAGAGCTGGATGCTCGACCCCCAGTTGGCGGAGTTCCTGGCGCCCTCGAGCAACATCCTCGCCTTCCAACGTCGCTTCACTTCGTTACCCGAGTGGATCGAGGACGACCGTGACATCGTGGAGTTCGTCTTTCGTCAGCCCGGTGTCGGTTTAAGCGACCTGCCCCAAAGGACGACGTTGGAACGGGCCGTTGTCACGTTGCTCAAGAGCGGCGGCCACTGGCGGGTCCCTGCGGGCTGGATGGATTTCGACGGCGAGTGAGTCACCGCAGCGGAGCCCGCGGTCACTGAGACGTGTGAGAATTCGACCATGGCCAAAATCTACGAGTACGAACGTCACCCACGGGTGGAGGAACGAGTGGTCGAAGGTCCCGTCAAGACCCGCGATCTGCGACCGCTCAACCACCCCAATCCCTTCGTTCGCTTCAACGCGCGGTTCGGACTGCGCATCACCCTGGTCGTCGGCACCATGTGGATGGCCTACATCTTTACAATCATTGCGTTCTTCGCGCTACCCGACGCGATCAAGCAGGGCACTTACTACGTCATCGTCTGGCTCTCGAGTTCCTTCCTCCAATTGGTGCTGTTGCCCATCATCATCGTGGGCCAGAACATACAAGCCCGGGCGGCCGACAAGCGTTCCGAGGACACCTACCGCGATGCCGAGGCCGTGTTAAAGGAGTCCGAGGAGATCCAAAAACACCTGCTCGCCCAGGACGAGGCCATATCGGCCATCCTCGAGCGACTCGAGCGGTTGGCCGCCGCGAGCCCGGAGAAAAGTTCGTGAGTCAACTCGTGGCCTTCACCACGACGACGGTGGTGTCGGTGCACCGCGGCTCTATTCTCCCCGCGGCGCGCGTCATCGTCATCGGCGTGCCCGTCACTTTCGCGCTGCTCTACTGGTTTCTCATTGCCCGGCGCCGGTGACGATGACGAGTAGGCCCATTCCGTACATACCGCTCGAACCCAAGGGTTGGCGGATGGCCATGGGACTGCGACCGCTCGATCCGAGGAAGTGGCTCGAAGTCGATGCCTCGCGTGACGAGGAGCTGGTCCTAAAACAACAGTTGCTCGCCTCCTCGTACGACGTGGTGGTCGCCACCACTCCCGACGGCGATGAGGGGAGTAGCGAGCTGCTCGACGAAGTGAGGGGCTTTCTCGGCGCGCAGCATCCAGCCCTTCCACTCAGCGCGAGCTCCTTGGGCCACCCGATCGTGGAGGCCGCCAGGCTCGTCCAGGAGGACCTTTGCGTCCTCGTGCGAAGTGACGCCTGGCGCCTGCACGCCGCCTGCGTGTGTTTCCCTTCGCGCTGGAATCTCGCGACGAAAATCGGCACCACTCTGGACGAAATCCACGGTCCGGTACCTATCTACGACGAACAACTCGGGGGTCCCACCAACGCCTTCTTCGATCGACTGCGACCCGAGCGTGCCTTCTGGCGCCTCAACTGGACGTTGATCGACAGTCCTTCGTTGCACCAGCCCGTCGGCGCACGCCAAAGCCCCCACGGCGACCTGGCCCAGTGGTTTTTTCGAGTGGAACGTCAGACGGTTCGTCGGCTCCCGAAGAGTGACGCCGTTATCTTCACGATTCGCACTTACGTTGCCTCAGCGAAGGAGCTGTGCGAAGGCGACCCGGACTTTGGTCCGACCTTGTTACTGAATCTCGACACCGCACCGACGCCCATCCAGCAGTACAAGGGGTGGAGTGGCGTGGCCCATCGACTCCGATCTTCGCTGGAGGCGACCGTCGAGGGCTAATCGCGGATCAAGTCCTTGGCAATGGCGACCACTTGCATCTCGTCGGTGCCGGCGTAGATACGTAGCACGCGCGCGTCGCGACTGAGTTGCTCGACACGGTACTCCGCGATGTAGCCGTTGCCCCCAAATATCTGAATGGCGTCGTCGGCCACCTGACAGGCCGCTTGCGCGGCGTAGAGCTTCATCGCCGAGGCTTCGGCCAAGGTGGGCACGGCGCCGGTACCGGACCGTTCGATATGAGCGAAGACCATGTTGCGCACGTTGATGCGCGCCACTTCCATGTTCGCCAGTTTGAGTTGAATGAGTTGGAAGTCAGCAATTGCCGTGCCCCAGAGCCGACGGTGTTTGGCGTAGTCGACGGAGAGTTTCACACACTCTTCGATGATGCCGAGTGACATGGCCGCGACGCCGGCGCGCTCGGCGACGAAGTTGTCCTTGGCGCTCTGTCGACCGCCGCCGGTGGGCTCTTCGCTCTCGCCGAGCAGCCGGTCCCGCCCCGCGCGCACGTCACTCAAGAACACTTCGCCGGTCGGTGAAGCGTGCTGACCCATCTTGCGCATGGGCTGGGCCTGTTCGAGACCGGCCATGCCCTTGTCCAGTACGAAGGTGAGCACTTTGCGCTGGCGCATCTCCGCACCGCTGCCGTCATCGAGTTTGGCGTAGAGCACGATCGTGTCGGCGTAGGGACCATTCGTGATCCACGTCTTCTGGCCGTTGAGTACGTACTCGTCGCCGTCGCGCTTGGCGCTCGTGCGCATACCACCGAGGGCGTCGGATCCAGAATCTGGTTCGGTGATCGCCCAGGCGCCGATCTTGTCGAGGGTCATGAGGTCGAGCGACCAACGTTCCATCTGGGCCGGCGTGCCGAGCTTGTTGATGGTGCCCGCGGCGAGACCGGTCGAGACACCGAGCGAGGTCAGTAGTCCGGGACTGACGCGACAGAGCTCGATGGTCGAAATGAGTTGCGCCGCGGGGTCCGAGCCGCGAGGTTCCCTCGGTGATTCGTCACCGGCGATCTTTCGGGCGAGTTGGCGCTGGAAGTTCTCGTGGGCCATCTCCTTTAGACCGAAGGTGGCGTACATCTTTCGCAGTATCTCGTAGGGCGGCACGCCGTGGTGCTCGAGGTCGTCCAGGTGCGGGCGAATCTCCTCGTCGACGAACCGACGAACAACGGCGATGATCGCCCGCTGCTCTTCGGACCACTCGTACATTCGCTTACTCCGTGCGGCTGATGAGCTTCAAGGTGTTGCGGTCGGTGTGCATGATGACCGACGGGAATTTCTTGTGTTCGATCTCGGTCGTCTCGTCGTAGGTGAACGTGTCCTCGGTGAAACTCACCGTCACGTCGAAGCGGGTGGAGTGGGCGACCTCATCGATGTGTTGATTGGACAAGATGCCGTAGGTGTTGGTGCCGATCCTCGCTTCGAGGCGAAACGACGTGGCGTCCGGTTCGACCGTCGCGCCGGCGATCAGGGCCTGAGCGCGGGGAATCACGAAGCAACGTGTCACCTGACTGTTTTTGGCGTCCCACATCCAGTAACCGACTTCGGTGTGGAATGGGTTCTCTTCACCCTCGCGCCAGGCCGCGGTGCGGTAGTCGAGTCCGTAGAGGCTCTGTTCCCCGTTGTCCACCGGGCCGAAGGGCTTGAACGTGGTCTTTTCGCGAAAGGGCGTCTCGTGGATCTTGCCCTTGAGGTTGTGGAACGCAACGTCGAGACCGTCCCAGCCCGATTCCCACGTTCCAATGAGACCGGCCAGCGGTCCCCACTCTTCATTTGCCACGGTGCGTCTCCTCGTATCCGGGTGAACCCACCCTCGTCTTTGCAGCCATCCTAAAGCGCGGTGGACGTGCTCGGCGACGTCGAATTCACCAGGTGATCGAGGAGTGCGGTGATCCAACGCGACTGTCCCACGGCCACGATCATGGGTGCGACGCAGAGCCACGGCTCCGTGCGAAACCACACGACGAAGAAGACGATGAGAAGCCCATCGGCCCAGACCCGGCGAAGCGGCTGGCCGTTCAGTCGCTTCGAGACGAGTGCGTTGACCATGAGCACGTTGATGCCGGGAACGAACGCCCACGGCTCCCATCGACCCTCGAGCTCGCGTCCGGCGAAGGCGAAACTCACCGCACCGAGGAGTAGCAGTGCGACCGCGACGCTGGACGCCGCGACGCCAAACCATTCGGGCACGGGGTTGGCCGTGCCGGGCCAGTGCGCGAGCACGCTCACCAGCACGCCAAGGCCGGCGTAGGTACCCGCGATGCCGAAGCGAAGCAGTCGTCGCAGGGCTTGGATGAGCGGTAAATCGGCGACCAGACTGCGCGGGGTAGCGAGTTCCCCGTAGGGACGCGTCACGGACGACCACTGCGCCCCGGTCCACACTCGCCACTGACGGTCACCGCCGGGATCGGGGTACCAGCCGGGCGGCACGGGACTCGAAGCTAGCGAACTCACCTCGCCAGCCTCGCACACCGCGAAAGGGAGTCCTTGTGGAGCCGGGACGTGGCGGCGTCGTGGGCGCGAACCGAGCGGGCAGGGGCGCCGTCACGGTCACCGCCGAGAAGGGTCTAGGGGCGAAGGGCCATCACCGTGGTATTGGCAATGGCGGCGCAGATCTTCTTGCCACACGACACGCTGATGATGCGCGAGGGTACGTAGTTCAGCGGGAGCGGTGCGACGTTCGACGAGTCGACGGTGGCGATCCACGCCGCACCGGACGTTTGATCCTTCTGTCCCGCGGCGACGCACGTGTTGATCGACGAGCACGCCAGGTACGAGAGTGCCTGGACCGCCCCACCGCGTCGCCAGGACGTACCAAAGTTGTGGGTGCGCACGACGTGCCAGCCACTGCGCAGGTCCGCCAGTGCGACGCAGTCGGTGCGCTGACAGTCGAGCGAGGTCAACTGTGACCAGGTCGAGGTGGGGTCGGTCGTGCGGGTGACCCAGGTCGTGCCACCATCGTTCGTGACGTAGACCACGACACCGTGCTGGAGACTGCCCACCACCATGCACGAGAGTTCGCTGGCACAGGTGAAGGCACTGACTTGGGCGCCAGCGTTCATGACGAGATGGCTTTGGGGCGTCCAGGTCACTCCGCCATCGGTCGTGGTGAGGAAACGCGCGACGTCGTTGTGGAGGGTGTCGACCGCTGCGCACGACAACGAGGCGTAGCAACTCACGCCTTTCACGCCGAGCGAGTGAGGTGGCGTGGTGACCGCACTCACCGATTGCGACGATTCGTCGTAGTGCCAAAAGAGGTCGCCGGTGGAGGTCAAGCCGCCGAAGAGACAGCCGGAGTTCCAACACGACGATGACGTGAGGGTCGCCGATGGGTCAGCGCTCGGGGTCGCGATGACTTTCCACCCGCCGGTGGGTGCTCGCACCTCTCCCACCGACGTGGGACCGACGGAGGTCACCGAGGTACCAACGGCGACGCACGTATTGGTGGTGGTGCAGGCCACCACCGACAACGGGACGGAAAGACTGATCGAGGGCACCCCACCGACACGCTGCACGACCGCGGTCGACGTCGCTGATCCACACGCGGCGAGCACGAGCGCACTCGCCACAGCGGCGAGCCCACCGCGCGCCGCAACCAGCGGAGAGTTGGATACTCGGCTCATGCGTTCCTTGCCGTCGCGGTGGCGTACATCGCCCCCTTCATGCTACTTATCGAACATTCATTTCCTCGACTGAAACGGTCCTGGGTGAGGTCTACGCTTTTGACGTGGATTGGGTCGACGTCGTCATCGTGGCACTCGTGGTGGTGGCGGCGATTCGCGGGTGGTTCCAAGGGGCGATTCGTCAGGTACTCGGTTGGCTTGGTTTCATTGGCGGTTTCTACCTCGGCATCTCGATCGCCCCCTCGCTCTCCTCGAGACTCACGCACGCCGGATGGCGTCCCGTGTTGGCGCTGGCCATTGTGCTCGTGGCCGCCTTTCTCGGTTCCTTCGCGGGTCACCTGCTCGGTTCAATCATCCGCAAATCAATCGATTTGATCAAACTGGGAATGGTTGACTCGGCCGCCGGCGTGGCCGTGGGAGTGGGCGGAGCCCTCCTCACGGTGTGGCTCGTGGCCGCGCTCCTCGTGTCGACGTCGTGGGGCTCGGTCACGACCGGGATCCAGAGTTCGCGGATCATCGCCGGACTCGACAAGGTGCTGCCCACGGTGCCTGCGGCCGAGGCGCAGTTGCAGTCACTGATTCGCAACGCCGATTTACCCAACGTCTTCACCAGTATTGTTTCGCCGTCCTTGCGCCAGAGCGTGCCGTCGTCCGAGCTCGGGGCGAGCATTTCCGATCTCAAAGGTCCCTCCAACGTGCAAAAGGTCTTCGCGACGGGGTGCACGCTCGAACATCAGGGCACCGCCTTCTTCGTGACGGCACACTGGGCGGTGACCAATGCGCACGTGGTGGCGGGCGCGACCCACGTGAGCGTGGGAGGGGCGATGGCACAGGTGGCGTTGTTCGACCCGGTGAACGACGTCGCCATTCTTCGCGTGCCGTCACTCAACGAAGTGGCCCTGCATTTCGGTTCGCACGTCCCGGTGGCGGCGACCCCCGGCACCATCGTCGGCTTCCCCTTGAACGGGACTCGAACCGGCACACCGGCCTTCGTGAACGGAGAGATCACCGCGCAGTCGCGCGACATCTACAACAAGACGGTGTTCACGCGCACTTTGCTCGTGCTCACGGCCGTCATTGAACCGGGTAACTCCGGCAGTCCACTCCTCATTGGGAATCAAGGCGCCGCCGGCCTCGTGGTCTCGAAATCGACGAGCCAGCCCGATACCGCGTACGCCATACCAGCTGATGTCGTCGCGCGCGACCTGGCGCGCGCGTCCTCAACCGCGAGACCGTCGACGCAAAGTTGTGTGAGTTAGCTGGCGGCTCTGGTCGCGTCGGCGAGCACGCCGAGCCCGTCCGCAAGTTGTTCGTCGGTAATCACCAGCGGCGGCAAGAGTCGTATGACGTTGCCCGCGGTGCCGCAGGACAAGGCGATGACACCCTGCTGATTGCAGTACTGGACAATCGCCTTGGCCGCGGCGGCGTTGGGCAGTTTCGTGCCGGGCATGACCAGCTCCATGGCGATCATGGCGCCACGACCTCGCACGTCGCCAATGATGGCGACGTCCTCTTGCAGAGCACGAAGGCTCGCGGTGATCACGTCACCGAGTTCGCGAGCGCGTTGGAGCAGGTTGCGTTCGCGCATCGTCTTGATGGTGGCGAGCGCGGCGGCCGTGGCCACGGGATTGCCCCCGTAGGTACCACCGAGTCCCCCTTCGTGCACCGCGTTCATCAGTTCCGCTCGACCGGTCACGCCCGCCAAGGGCATCCCGCCGGCCAACCCCTTGGCCGTGGTGACGATGTCGGGAATAACGCCCTCGTGGTTCACGGCGAACCAGTCACCGGTGCGACAAAAGCCCGACTGGATCTCGTCGGCGATGAAGACCACGCCGTGCTTCGTGGTCCACTGCGAGAGGGCCGGTAAGAAGCCTTCGGCCGGTACGACGAAGCCACCTTCGCCTTGCACCGGTTCGATGAGCAGGGCCGCCACGTTGTGGGCGCCGACCTGGGTCTCAATCTCTTGGATGGCTAGCGCCGCCGCTTCGGCGCCCGTACGGCCGTCGAGGAAGGGGTAACTCATCGGTACGCGATAGATCTCGGGCGCGAAGGGACCGAAGCGGTCCTTGTAGGGCATGTTCTTGGCGGTGAGAGCCATCGTGAGGTTGGTGCGACCGTGGTAGGCGTGGTCGAAGACGACGATCGCCTGACGGCCCGTAGCCAGACGCGCGATCTTGACCGCGTTCTCCACGGCCTCGGAACCGGAGTTGAAGAGGGCGCTCGTCTTAGCGTGCGTGCCCGGCGTGAGAGCGTTCAGTTCTTCGCAGACTTCGACGTAGCCCTGGTAAGGAGTGACCATGAAGCAGGTATGGGTGAAGGCCGCGACCTGCGTGCTGACGGCGTCAATTAGTTCGGGTACGGCGTGACCAATTGACACCACGGCGATGCCCGAACCGAGGTCGAGGATCTGATTCCCGTCGACGTCTTGGAGAATCGCCCCGTGAGCGCGCTCGATGTAGATAGGGAATCCTGTGGTCAGACCGGCGCTCACGGCGGCCTGGCGCCGCTCGTGCAGCGCTCGACTCTTCGGTCCCGGAAGTTCGGTGACGACCTTGCGCTCAGTTCCCACTGACGAATCGATTGACGAAACCATGGCACTCTCCTCAGACGACGCAGATGGCGTCGGACACCCCAATTGTACTTCTCCGCTTGACGAAGTCCACGGGAACAGAAAACGGGTGACCGAAGTCACCCGTTCCTGCTGGCGGAGGAGGTGGGATTTGAACCCACGGTGCCCATAAGACACAGCAGTTTTCGAGACTGCCCGATTCGGCCGCTCTCGCACCCCTCCGTTGACCACTCTACAACGACCTCTCCGTGGCCCTTTCCCGGTGATTCGTTGGAGCGCCGGCAACTCTCTAAAGTCAGCGTGATGGAGAACATCGAGCACGACGAACTTTTCATGCGGGCGGCCCTCGATTTTGCCAAGGTGGCGGCGGCCCACGATGACGTGCCGGTGGGCTGTGTGCTCGTCGAACACGGGGCGGTCATCGGCGTGGGCGAGAATCGTCGAGAACTCGACCGGGATTCGACCGCGCACGCGGAACTCGTGGCCCTTCGCGACGCCGCGATGTCGCGCCCGACGTGGCGAATGGACGAGGTAACGGCCTACGTCACCCTCGAACCCTGCGTCATGTGCGCGGGCGCCTTACTCAACGCACGCGTTCGACGCGTGGTGATCGGCGCACTCGACGAGAAGGCCGGCGCCGTCGGATCACGCTACAACGTCTTGAACGACCCCCGACTCTTGCATGAGGCTTCACTCACCTACGGCGTGTTGGCGGAGGAATCAGCCATGTTGTTGCACACCTTCTTTCAAGAACGTCGAGCCAATGAACCTTCAAAATGAGACAGCGACCGAGGGTTACGTTCTTCATGGCGGACGCACGTCGAACTTCGTCGTTCGTCGCGTAGAAAGGAAAATGCAGACACGAGACTGCTTTCCTGCTTCAAAACTGGCCCGTTGGTCAGCCTTCGAGAGCGCCCAAGAACTCGTCGAGGACCTCGAGCAGTCGATGCAGATCGAACGGCTTCGTGAGATAGCCGCTCGCTCCCGCTTCGAGAAATCGACTGGTCTGCCACTCGGTCGCGTCGGCCGAGAGCACGATGACGGGAATCGAGGCCGTGCGGGGATTGGCCCGGAGTCGTTGTAGGACGTCAAAACCGTGCCGGTCGGGAAGGTGGACGTCAAGGAGGATCAGCGCCGGCACGAGTTGCTGGGCGAGCTCTATGCCCAGTCCACCGGTGAGGGAAGTGACCAGGTGCACCAAGGGCCGATCCGAGAGCAGTCGATCGACGAGATGGACGTTGGCAACGTTGTCCTCGATATAGAGGATCGTGGCTTCCGCTGCGGCGGAACGCTGCGGAAGCGTGGTGAGCGTACTGGAGGTCACGGCACTACGTTCGAGAGCGCTCGAAGGTAACTCAATCCAAAAGGTCGATCCGGCGCCCGGCGCGCTCTCAACGCCTATGGAACCACCGATGGCCTCCATCAGACTTTTCGAGAGCGCGAGACCAAGACCAGTCCCTTCAATACCTTTGCGGTCAGCGTCCAACCGATCAAAGGCGGTGAAGAGACGAGGCTGTAGCGATGGCTCAATGCCAGATCCGGAGTCGGTGACCGAGAGACGCACGACCTCACCGGAGCGCTCAGCGTTCACCCGCACGGTGCCGGCGTCGCTGTTGAACTTGATGGCGTTCGTTAAGAGATTCAGTATCACTTGAGTGAGTCGCTGTCTATCGGCGAGTACCAGAAGATCAATTCCTTCGTTCACGTCGAGCGAGATGTTCAGCTCATCGGCACGGGGGGAAACGATGCGAACACATTCGGCCACGACTTCGGCCAGCGAAACCGCTTCCAGCAGGACGTTGATGTGCCCCGATTCGACGCGCGAAATGTCCAGCACCTCATTGATCAGATCGAGCAGGTGGGAACCGGACTTGAAGATGTGATCGACGAGGTTGCGCTGGTCGACGGAGGTCAACTCCATTTGCAGGATTTGCGAGAACCCGAGCACCGAATTGAGCGGCGTGCGCAGTTCGTGGCTCATGCGCGACATGAAGTCCGACTTGGCCTGGTTGGCCTGTTCTGCCGCTTCCATCGCCTCCTTCATCGCTTCTTGAGCCGTGAACTCTTCGGTGATGTCGCGCGAAACCAACACCGCGCGAAGGTCCTTTTCGTCGCCCGATTGCAGCAGTCGGCCCCGGGTTTCGACGCGCATCCAAGTGCCGTCTGCTCGCCACGCACGAAAACGCACGGTGATGGTGTCATGGTCGCCCGACGAGAACAAGCGCGTGAGGGCGCCGACGACGACGGGCTGGTCCTCGTCCAGTACCAGGTTGTAAATCAACTGACCCCGATGCTCATCCTGACCGACGCCGAACATTCTTTCCGTACCGGGACTCGATTCGACGAGGCAGAAGTCCTGGTCAATCATGGTAATGGAGTCGGGTGCCGCTTCAAGAATCGCGACCATCTTGGCGACGCTCTCGGCTAGTGCCGCTTCCGCTGCGACCGACTCCGAAATATCGCGCGCGACGATGACCGCGCGCTGTGCGTCGCCCTCCGAGTCGTGCAGGAGCAGTCCTCGAGCCTCAATGACCAGCGCATGTCCGTCGGCGTGCAGGGCACGAAACCGGATGGCGAACAGTTCCCTTTGGCCGTCGCGAAAGAATTGACGGAGGGCCGTTTCGACGCGGTCCCGGTCGTCGGAATGCACGGTGTTCAGCGCACTTCTGCCCTGACGCTGCGCGGGTGTCAGGCCGTAGATGCGCTCCGTCCCGGGACTGGCGTCAAGGATGTTGAGGTCTCGGTCAATCATGATTATGGAATCGGGTGCCGCCCGCAAAATTGCCTGCGTGGTTTCGTGACTTGCGGCGAGTGCCTCTTCGGCCTCGACCGCGTTTGAGATGTCGCGGGCGATGAAGACGGCGAGGTTCGTTGGCCCGTCGGGATTCGGGAGCCCTTGTCCTCTCGATTCCAACTTCACCCATTGACCATTGGCGTGGCGAACGCGGTAACGAATGGTCACGATGTCGCTGCCGGTGAAGAGCCGCGAAGCCGCTTCGGCCACTTTGGCCACGTCATCGGGATGGACAATCTCGAGCGTCGGTTGGCCGACGCGTTCGCCCGCCGAACGTCCGTACATGCGTTCACTCGCGGAGTTGGCGACCACCACTTCAAAATCGCGATTGATCATCACGATGCCGTCGACCGCCGCTTCGAAGATGGCCTTGGTGGTGGCCTGACTTTCACTGAGGGCGGCTCTCGAGGCCACGGCTTCTGAATTGTCGCGAGCAATGAAAATTAGTCGCGTCGGCGGCCCTTCGTTGCTGTGCAAGGCCCGGCCGCGCACCTCGACCGGCACGAAATGTCCGTCAACGTGCCGAATACGCAGGTCGAGGATGACGGCACCGCCTTCCTCGAAGGCGTGCGCAATTGATTCGTGAAAAGCCACGGCGTCGTCGGGGTGGATAATTGCCAGAACCGAGCGGCCCACCCGCGCCGACGCCGGGTAGCCGTGCAGGAGTTCACTCGCGGGGCTCGTCTCCAGAATGGTCAGTTCGCGGTCGATGATCACGATGGTGTCGAGGGCCGCATCGAAGATAGCTTTCGTGGTTTCCAGACTTTCGCCGAAGGCCACGCGACTGCCGGCTCGTGTCGAGACGTCGGTGCCACTGGCCATCACCTTGCCGTGACGTTGGCGCGCGGTCCATTCGAACCAGCGGTACGTGCCGTCGGCCGCGCGAATGCGAACCTCCAAGCCGCGAACTCCGGCGTGGTTCTCGGATAATTTCGCGAGCTCCTCGACGGTGCGCTCGAGATCGTCGGGGTGCACGAGGTCGAGCAAGGAGCTGGAACGAAGGTTGGCGACGGTCCACCCGAGCAGCTCGTTCCAAGCCTCATTGATTTTCTCCACCACTCCTTCGGTCGTCGCGACGACAAGAAGATTCGGTGAGAGTTCAAAGAATTCAGCGAGGTCGGTCGCCTCCGAAGGGTGCTTCGCCATGCTGCGCCATCTTTCCGCTTACTCAACGAACGGCGACTATTCGCGTCTCGTTCTTCTGGTTACCTGGAGACCCACCACCAACTTACCGCCGCGCGCGCTCTCTTCGGTCTCGAGCGTCGCGCAGCCAGGTCACGAGAAACACCTCATGGGTTCAATGTTCTCGTAACGCTCCAGCAATCGTCGGCGACCGTTAGCGCCACCGTGAACGTCAATCCCACGCCCTGAGGCGGCCGGGATTTCCTGGAGTCTCTGACCTGCGCTGGGTTTTGTCGCTTTTACCGTTTGCCGAAATTGGGCCCCAGTGGAAGGCAAAATCATGCCCACGTCCAATCCCGCGGAGTTTCGTGTGTTGAGCAATCGTGCTCGTGAGATCAGGGTGTTCGGTGACCAAGACTGCCCACAATCTCGACGTTACGACGACCACCAATTACAACTGGGTGAAACAAGATCGCATCGACCGCGGCGAATTGCCGGCCCGACGACGAAGGAGTCGACAGAACTGATGAAAGCTCGTCGGCGTATTCGCGAGCTCGAAGCCGAAGTCGTGATTCTTCGTCGCGCGCACGTTCTGCGGGGCAGGGACGTTACTTCGCCCAAAACGGGTTGGGCAGCGGGCACTGGCGCTAGCTCGACGACGCCTTGTGTCGGAAGCCCAGGAATTGAAGATCCGCAATTCAGCACTGGCGGCGGAAGAAGCGAATCATTCATCGGTGTGCATTGCGTCGCGCACCATCAAAATTGGTTACATTGGTACTTGCTAGTTAGCTCGTACTATGTTAGACACAACTAATGGTGATAGATAGTCCAACGCGAAATCGACGCGACGAACGACATTTGGCGACGCGATCGGAGATCGTGGAGGCTTCATGGGGATTGGTTCGACAGAACGGATTGTCTGGGTTGGCGCTCAGAGACATCGCTGCCCAGGTGGGAATGCGAGCACCGTCGTTGTACTGGTACTTCGATTCCAAGAATGAGATCTACGACGCGATGTTCGCGCAGGGCAATCTCGCGCTGCTCGATGAAATGGATTCCGAAGAAGTGCCAACGGAACTTCGGGCACTGCTCCATCGGTTGGCGACCGTGTTCGTACAGTTCGGCGCGCAAGACGCCGCCCGGTTTCAACTGATGTTCCAGCGAACGATTCCGGATTTCGAGCCCTCCCCCGAGTCCTACGCCCTGGCCATCGAGGTAGTTGAGCGTTCGCGCGAGTGGTTCGTCGCTTCGGGGATCACCAATCCAGCCCACTTCGATCTATGGACGGCGCTGGTCAGCGGCCTCGCGTCCCAGCAACTGGCCAACGATCCCGGTGGAGACCGATGGCAGCGCCTCATCGACGACGTCGTCGACATGTTCGCCAACTACGTTCTCAACTCACCCATAACAAGGAGCAGCACATGACCACCACTCGCGCCGAGTCCGAGTCGTCCAGCACCATGAGTCACGACGTAGCGATGAAGCTGGCGGAGGTTGAAATCGGACGGCTGATTGACGTGATTGACCAACTGCGTCCTAACTGCTGGTCGCTGCCGACTGATTGCGAGGGATGGGATGTAAAGGCCCTGCTGTCCCACCAGCTCGGAACTATGGAGGGCAACGCCAGCTTGCGAGAGTTCGTGCGTCAGTACTTGGTCTCTACCAAGAAGTCAAAGCGCAGTGGCCGACCATTGGTCGACGAGATGACGGCGAGTCAAATCTTTGATCGCGCTCGACTCTCGCCAGACGAACTCACCAATCGACTTCGTAGCAAGGCGCAGGCATCGGTACGTGGACGACGTAGATTGCCGGCACTGTTGCGGTCCATTCCGATTAGTCCCGGAGCACCGTTTGAGGGCACTTGGAAGTTGGGCTACCTGGTCGATACCATCATGAATCGTGACTTCTGGATGCACCGAGTGGATCTCACGCGTGCGACGGGCATCGAGATGATTCTCACCCCCGAACACGATGGCGTCATCGTCGATAACGTCGTCAGTGAGTGGGCTCGGGCCCATGGGCAGCCCTACAAATTAGTCCTCGAGGGCGTGGCTGGAGGTACCTTCGCCCAAGGTCAGTCTTGCGAAGAAATCAAACTCGACGCCGTTGAGTTCTGTCGGGTCCTTTCGGGGCGAGGCCACGGTTCTGGACTTCTGAGTCAGAAGATCCCCTTCTGATGACGACAACCACCGACGAGATTGCCGATGGCATCTATCGGTTGTCCACGTGGGTCCCGGATATCGCGCCGCCAGCCGGATTCACGTTCAACCAGTTCCTCATCGACGCCGACGAGCCCTTACTGTTCCACACTGGACCTCGAGCGATGTTTCCACTCGTTTCTGATGCAGTTGCTCGGATACTGCCCGTCAATCGACTGCGCTGGGTCGCCTTCGGCCATGTCGAGGCCGACGAATGCGGCTCGATGAACAACTGGCTGGCCGCCGCCCCAGACGCGCAGGTGGCCCACGGGATAACGGGCTGTTTGGTCTCGCTCAATGACATGGCCGATCGGCTACCGCGCCCGCTTGCCGACAATGAGGTCCTGGACTTGGGGGGAAAGTCAGTGCGCCACCTCGACACGCCACATGTGCCGCACGGCTGGGATGCTGGAGTTCTTTACGAGGAGACAACTGGCACATTGTTGTGTGGAGACCTTTTCACTCACCTGGGCAATGGTCCTGCGCTCACTACCGATGACATCGTTGAACGAGCCATGGATGCAGAGACAATCTTTCGGAGCACCTCTCTGGCTCCTGACACGGCAGGTGTTCTGCGGCGCCTTGGCGATCTTGCACCGAACGTTCTCGCTCTGATGCATGGATCATCGTTCAACGGCGACGGATCTCGAGCGCTCTACGACCTGGCCAGCGCTTACGAATCGCGGTTTTTGTTGACCGATTGAGCTGGTGGCAAATGCGTTCTCGTTAGTTTCATTCCTGTCTTTGGTCACCAAGCGCACCGCATCTCACATCCAACTGCGTCGCACGTGGTCCAAAGGCACCGGCGAGGTGGTCGATCTGCGCTGGCCGTACCCTGAACATTGAGTTCACGACGAGAGCGGTGAGTTCGGTCATGTCCTCCTTCATGAACTCTCCGATTGCGAAGGTCCACCTGACGATCCACCGGCGTAGCCGCCTCAACTTCACAGCACGAAGCCACCGCGGCGAGTCACGTCCCGGTGGCCTTTGCGTACGTCGTTCAACTTCGACCGAGCGGCCGGCGCGTCGACTGGTGCGTCCGCGGACCGCGCCCGACAAATTGACCCTTCGGCCGGACTGCCGTTGATTCCCTGGGGGTTGGTCCTACCTTGGTAAACACCCTTTGGCGGAGGAGGTGGGATTTGAACCCACGGAAGGTTTCCCTTCACACGATTTCCAATCGTGCCGATTCGGCCGCTCTCGCACTCCTCCCGATCCGACGTCCACTTTTGTGAAATGAAGACCGGCTCGCAAGGCTACCTGAGTCAACCGGGCGTGCTCTCCGGTAGCCTTCTGCACGCCGAGGTTCACAGCAGTGGTCGGGTCCCGTGCGACGACCGTTTGTGAACCGAGTCAGGGGTGGAAGCCAGCAGCTCTCAGCAGATTGTGTTGGGTGCCACGGACCGCCTGGCCACTGCTTTGGACCTCGGCACCTTGCACGTCACCATTAACATGCGAGCGTGCCCGATGCGTCAACCACTCCGACGTCAATCGAGGGCGTGACCGCTCTGTACCGGCGTTTTCGCCCCGGCAGGTTCTGTGAGCTGCGCGGCCAGGACCACGTGGTTCGCGCCCTCCAAGGTGCCGTGAAGAACCAGCGCGTATCCCACGCCTACCTTTTTTCGGGACCGCGCGGGACGGGCAAGACCACGACGGCCCGGATCCTCGCCAAGGCGCTCAACTGCGCGCACCCCAAGGACGGTGACGCCTGTAACCAATGTGACAGTTGCGCCGCCATTACCAAAGGAACATCCCTCGACGTCACGGAACTCGACGCCGCCTCTAACAACGGCGTGGACGACATTCGTGAAATCACCGCCGGCGCCTGGCACGGCACGCCGGGGAGTTGGAAGGTCTACATCTTCGACGAAGTGCACCAACTCTCCAAGGCGGCCTCGGCCGCGCTCTTGAAGACCTTGGAGGAGCCACCGTCGCACGTGGTCTTCGTGCTCGCGACGACGGACCCCCACAAGGTCATGCCGACTATCCGCTCTCGCACCCAACATCTCGAGTTCCGCCTCTTCAACGGCGAAATACTGAGTTCGTTGCTGCGCGAGGTCGAGTCGGCGGCCGGACTGAGCGCCGACGACGCGACCATCGAGGCGGCGGTGCGCCTCGGGCGCGGGTCGGCGCGCGACGCCTTGAGCGCACTCGATCAGCTCATCGCCACGGGGTCGGTCATGGAGACCCAGCCCGAGTTCGACGGTCTCTTCCACGCACTGGTGCACGGTGACGCCGTCGGAGCGTTGACGTCGCTCTCGGTGTTGACGCGAGAGGGTTGGGACCCCGAACAACTCGCGGAGAGCTTCGCCGCCGAAGTTCGCCAGGTGTTCTTGTTGCAGGTCGCTCCCGAAGTTGCCGACGCCGTGGACAGTGACCGCGAACGACTCACGCGGTGGGGCGAGCAACTGGGCCTGCCACGAACGGTGCGCATCCTCGAGACCGTTGGGCGAGCCATGCGTGAGATGAAGAGTGCCCCCGAGAAGATCGTCATCTTGGAGGTCGCCGTGGTGCGGCTCATCAAGCCCGAATTGGAGAGTTCCCTCGAGGCCCTCGACGAGCGACTGACCCGTCTCGAGCGCGACGGCAGTCGAATGGTGACCGCGACGCCACCGCCCGCTCCGGCGCACGTACTTCGGCCCATTGGGTCGACCGCGCCGACGACCCCCGCGGCGATGACGTCAGTGCCACCTCTCGAACCCCTTGCCGACGACGTCGTGGCGACCGTCGTGGCTACACCGGCGTCGTCCGGCGCGCACGGACTCGATCTTGACGATGTGCGCTCGAGGTTCGTCGAGCGCGTCGTTCCCCACACGTCGCGGGGGGCACAACTCTTGTTGAAGTCGGCGTTCGTGCGGTCGTTGGACGGTACCCATCTGACCATTGCCGTGCCCACCGAGGAGATGCGCCAGAACACCGAGATGATTGCCCAGGGTCTCAAGAGCGCCATGGAACACGAATTCCAGACGCCGCTGCAAATCACCTGGGCCGTTGATCCGGCCCTGGCGAGGTCCTCGCCGGCCCCCACGCAGCGACCGGCAAAGCCGCGTACGTCCTCGCCGGACGCCGACGAACCCTATTCCCCCGACGAAACGGTAATCGTGGTCACCTCGGCCGGTGAGCACCTCATCACCGAGATGTTCCCGGGTACGACGGAAGTCTGATGACCTATCCGCCCGCCCTCCAGTCGGTCGTGGACGAGCTCGGGCGATTCCCCGGCGTCGGCCCGAAGTCGGCCCAACGAATCGCCTTTTGGCTGATGCGCCAGCCCACCGAGGACGTCGCACGATTGGCCTTGTCGCTCGACGAGATGAAGACGAAGTTGTCCTTTTGCGAACGGTGCTGCAACATTGCCGAAACGGGGGGGCTCTGTCCGATCTGCGCCGACGAACGACGCGACCAAACGGCGATCTGCGTCGTGGAGAATCCCCCCGACGTCGTGGCCGTGGAACGTTCGGGCGCCTTCCACGGCACGTATCACGTCCTTCACGGCGTACTCAATCCTTTGGAAGGCGTCACCCCGGACCGCCTTCGGATTCAAGAACTCATCTTGCGACTGCACGGCCCGGTGAAGGAAGTGATCCTTTGCTTCAACTCCAACGTGGAAGGTGACGCGACCGCCATGTACCTCAGCCGTCTGCTGCAAGTGCCCGGTCTCATCGTCTCGCAACCCGCGAGTGGCTTGCCGGTGGGTGGTGACTTGGAGTTCGCCGACGATCTCACGTTGGGCCGCGCCATCGACGGACGGCGCGTCCTCACCGATTAACTAAAGCGCACCACGCAGAGCGCTCCGGCCACCAAGCTGTAGAAGCCAAAGGGAATCAGGGTCTTGGTGGTGAACCACTTGGTGAGGAACCGAACCGAGAAGAGCGCGGTCACCCCGGCGCAGGCCGCACCGACCAAGGTTTGATAACGAACACCGTTGCCTAGCGGACCGAGCAGGTCGGGAAGCTTGTACAGCCCGGCGAGGAGAATCACCGGGGTCGCCAAGAGGAACGCGAAGTTGGCCGATTCCTCATGATCGAGTCCGTTCATAAGGCCCGCGACCATCGAAACCCCACTACGTGAAATGCCGGCGAAGAGCGCCAACACCTGGGAGCAGCCAATCAAGAAGGCGTTGCCCGGCGTCATCTCGGCAATGGTCTTGAACTGCACGTGGCGACCGCTGTTGCGGCGAAGTCGCTCGCCGGCGAGGAGAAGGACGCCGTTCAACGTGAGAAAAATGGCCGCCGAGAGCGGTTTCGCGAAGAGGACGCGAAAGGTGTGCTCCAACAAGACGCCGACGACCCCCACCGGCACCGTGGCGACCGCTAAGACGAAGAGCAGGCGGTAGTTCGGATCCATGTCGGGGTCACGCAAATGCCACAAGGAGCCAACACCGGTTCGGCGCACACCACCGAGTTGATTGCCGAGTCCGCGAAAGAGCGCGATCCACGTCGTGCGGTAGTACACCAGGAGTCCGATCGCCGTGCCTACGTGGAGACCGACGATGAAGGCGAGGAAGAACGACTCCGACGCGTGTTGCGAGTTGGCCAGGTTGTGCCAGCCCAGTAACGCCGGCAGTAAGACCGAGTGGCCGAGACTGGAAATCGGGAACAGCTCGGCGATGCCCTGGGAGAGGCCCATCACGATTGCTTGGAAGTACGTCAGTGACGGGTGCATGGGTTCAACGCTAAACGGTTCGAGTAGTGGTCGCCGACAGTCATTTGCGCCAGACTCTTCCGGTGCGCTATCTCACCATTGTCCGCCACGCCAAGGCCTCGCCGGCCGCGGCGGGGGAGTCCGATTTCGATCGGTCGTTGAACAAGCGGGGCCGCGAACAGTGCGAACAGCTGCACGTATGGGCCAGCGAGGAGAAGGAGCTGGCGAAGTACGGTCCGACGACCGCGCTGGTGAGTGCTTCGGCTCGCACGCGAGAGACGTTCACGAGGTCATTCGAAGGCACGCCCTTCGTCGAGCACGTCGAATTCAGTGCGCTCATCTACAACGGGATCCGCGACGTCGCCGCGGAGGATCTGCTCATTGACCTCGCGGCCGTTGATCCGGTGACTACGTCGCTGCTGGTCGTGGCGCACAACCCCACGGTGCACGAATTGATGCTCGTGTTGGCGCGCTCGTTGCCCAAAACTCTTCGCCACGATCACTATCCCCTCGGGGGCGCCTACGTGTTGGCGCTGCCCGACGACCGACCAGTTGGCCTCGCTCACTACGACGTGGTGGAGAGCTTCGTCCCCGACTAAAGCGTGCGAAGAATGGCGGCGTCGCCTTGCCCGCCTCCTCCACAGAGCGCCACGGCCGCGACACCGCCTCCGCGCCGCTGCAGTTCGTAGAGTGCCGTCATGGCAATTCGCGTGCCCGACATGCCCACGGGGTGACCGAGGGCAATGGCGCCCCCGTTCACGTTCACCTTGTCCTCGTCGATGCCGAGGTCGTCGGCCGAGGCCAGTCCCACCGCGGCGAAGGCCTCGTTGATCTCGAAGAGGTCCATGGCCTTCACGTCGAGACCGGCCTTTTTGGCGGCGACCGAGATGGCGTGGGACGGTTGGGTAAGGAGCGAGGCGTCGGGGCCGGCCACCTGGCCGTAGGAAACGAGTTCACCGAGCGGCCTCAGCCCGAGCTGTTCGGCGCGCTCGGCGGACATGATGAGTACTGCCGCACCGCCGTCGGAGATCTGCGACGCGTTGCCGGCCGTGATGGTGCCGTCTTTTTCGAAGGCGGCGCGGAGTTGACTGAGTGACTCGGCGGTCGTCTCGCCGCGCACCCCTTCGTCGGTGTCGACGAGGCGGGGGTCGCCTTTGCGCTGGGCCACCGCCACCGGCACAATCTCCTCGGCGAACTTGCCAGCGGCGATGGCCGCCGCCGCGAGCTGGTGACTTCGCGCCGAGAACTCGTCTTGACGGGCCCGGCTCACTCGACCCTGGTTGTAGCGCTCGGTCGCGAGGCCCATCGCGCACTGGTCGAAGGCGCACGTCAGTCCGTCGAGCATCATGGAGTCGACGACTTTCTGATCGCCGATTCGGTAGCCCGCGCGCGCTCCCGGTAGGAGATAGGGCGCGTTAGTCATGGATTCCATGCCGCCCGCCACGATGACGTCGGCCTCACCGGCACGAATCATGAGGTCCGCCAGATAGATGGATTGCAGTCCGGAAAGACAGACCTTGTTGATGGTCGTGGCGTTCACCGTCATGGGTATTCCGCCCTTCACCGCGGCTTGGCGCGCCGTAATCTGGCCCTGGCCGGCGCCAATGACCTGGCCCATGAGGACCACGTCAATTGAACTCGGATCGACGCCGGTGCGGTCGAGTACTCCCTTGATGGCCGCGCCGCCGAGGTCCTGCGCGCTCAGGGTGGCGAAGGCCCCCGACAGTTTTGCGATGGCCGTTCGACTTCCGGCGACGATGACGCTGCGTGACATGGCGACTCCTTGGTGGGTTTAGAAATCACGTTAGACGTTTCCCCCAATTGCGGGCGCGGCTCGCGTAACCGGAGGGACCGACGTGCGTACGAATCGAGCGCGACGAACGCCGCACTCGAGCCACGGTAATAGTTCCGTCACGAGGGAGAAGTACCGGGACTAGTCTCTCGCCCATGAGTGAGATCCTCGACGCAGTTCGCGCCGGTGCGTCAGGCGAGACGTTGGCCTCGACCCCACTGCCCGAGACCACACGGGCGGCGCTCGTGTTGCGCGCCGAGCAGTCCATGTTCGAGGGAATGGCGACCAAGGACAAGGACCCGCGTCGAAGTATTCATGTCGCGGACGTTGACCTTCCCGAACTCGCCCCCGACGAAGTGTTCATCGCGGTGATGGCGTCGTCCATCAACTTCAACACGGTGTGGACGAGCATCTTCGAGCCGCTGTCGACGTTCGGGTTCCTCGACCGGCTGGCCAAGGAGTCGTACTGGGGTCGCCGACACGCCTTGGACTATCACGTCATTGGTTCGGACGCCGCGGGCGTGATCGTGCGCGCCGGATCGGCCGTGCGCAATTGGCAGGTGGGCGACGAAGTGACCGTCCACTGCAACTACGTCGATGACCAGGACCCGTCGAGTCACGACGACTCCATGTTGTCGAGCAGTCAGCGCATCTGGGGTTTCGAGACGAACTTTGGGGGACTAGCCGATATCTGTGTCGCCAAAGCCAACCAGCTGATGCCCAAGCCGACCCATCTCACCTGGGAAGAGGCGGCGGTGAACGCCCTGTGCAACTCAACGTCGTATCGAATGTTGGTCTCGCACAACGGGGCGCCGGTGACCCAGGGCGACAAGGTCCTCATCTGGGGGGCGTCGGGCGGCATTGGCTCCTTCGCCGTGCAGCACGTGCTTAATTCCGGTGGCACGCCTATTGGCGTGGTCTCCAACGAAAACAAGGTCGCGACGCTTCGCGAACTCGGGTGTGAGTTCGTCATTGACCGACGAGAGAAGGATTACCGCTTCTGGAAGGACCAGTACACCCAGGACGAGAGTGAATGGCGCCGATTCGGTAAGGACATTCGCGCCCTCGTCGGTGAGGACCCCGACATCGTCTTCGAACACCCCGGCCGGTTCACGATGGGTGCGAGCGTCTTCGTAGCCAAACGAGGCGGCACGATCGTGACCTGCGCAGCGACCAGTGGCTACATGATCGAATACGACAACCGTCACCTGTGGATGAAGTTGAAGACCATCAAGGGATCGCACTTTTCGAACTACCGCGAAGCGTGGGCGGCCAACCAAACGCTCATCGACGGCAAAGTGGTACCGCCGCTGTCGGCGGTCTTTCCGCTCGAACAGACGGGTGAGGCGGCACACCAACTGCACGAAAATCGCCACGAGGGTAAAATTGCCGTCCTGTGCGTGGCCAACTCCGAAGGCCTCGGGGTCTCTGATCCCGAACTGCGCGCGCGCGTTGGCGAGGAGCGCCTCACAATTTTTCGTCGACACGACCGCGAGTGACGGTGGAATCTCTGCTCACCGAAGTCGATCACGTGGCCATTGCGGTCCACGACATCGACGCCGCTATTGCCTGGTACGCCGAGGTGTTCGGCGCGACGGTCGTGCACCGAGAGATTGTCGAATCAGACGGCGTCGACGAGGCACTCATCCAGGTCGCCGACTCCTACATTCAGCTGCTCACGCCGACGCGGTCCGATTCACCGGTTGGCAAGTACCTCGCGAAGAACGGTGAGGGCTTGCACCACATTGCGTATCGCGTTGACGACTGCGCCGTGGCGCTCGAAGCGGTGAAGGCGAGTGGCGCCCGCGTCATTGATGAAGCGCCGCGCCCCGGGTCTCGAGGCACGACCGTGGCGTTCGTGCACCCCAAGGCGTCGTTCGGCACGCTCATTGAATTGGTGCAAGAAGGCGACTGAACGCAGCAGTCGCCAGGTGCGGAGGATTCGCTGCCCACCTTTCGCGACGCGAACCTCGGACGAATCGCTCGATGGCTCCGACGCCGTGACCACGAAGTTGGCGAAAGCAGTGGCGTCGCGCATCGACGCGAGAGTTAGGGGCCCTTGGTCACGGAGCATGGCTGCCCACGGCGCCTCTTCAACTTTCACACGGCCAAGGAAGTGACGTGGGCCATTGTCACCCGGCCTTAGAACACCAATGTCGTTGTTTGGATAGCCTTGCTCCTCATGGAGCACACAATGGCGGAGCGATTGGCCGAACTGGAATCTCGCAAGGCCGACGCCCGACGCGCCGGAGGCGAGAAGGCAATCGAGCGCCACCAGTCCAAGGGCAAGCTGACCGCTCGAGAGCGAGTTGAGTACCTCCTCGACGAAGGTACGTTCCAGGAACTCGACATGTTGAACCGTCACAACGCGTCGGGCATGGGCTTGGAAGAGACCCGGCCCTACACCGACGGCGTCATCACGGGCTACGGCGACATCGACGGACGAAAGGTCTGCGTCTTCTCGCAGGACTTCACGGTCTTCGGCGGTGCGGTGGGCGAGACCCACGGCGCCAAGATTCACAAGATCATGGACCTCGCCACCACCATGGGACTACCGATCATCGGACTCAACGACGGGGCGGGCGCACGCATCCAAGAGGGCGTCGCGGCGCTCAACGCCTACGGCGGCATCTTCATTCGCAACGCACGCGCCTCGGGCGTGGTGCCCCAGATCTCGGTCATCCTCGGCCCGTGCGCGGGCGGTGGGGTGTACTCACCGGCGATGACGGATTTCATCTTCATGGTGAAGGACACCAGCCACATGTTCATCACTGGTCCCGACGTCGTCAAAACAGTGACCGGTGAGGACGTGACGCTCGAAGAGCTCGGGGGCGCGTTGACCCACGCCACCAAGTCCGGCGTGGCCAACTTCGTCATGCCCGACGAGAGGAGTGTCCTCGACGAGGTTCGCTATCTCCTGTCGTTCCTGCCCTCCAACAACATGGAAGAGGCGCCGCGCATTCTCACGGGCGACGACCCCAATCGGCTCTGCGAAGAGTTGCGCGACCTACTGCCCGCCTCGCCGAACCTTCCCTACGACATGAAAAAGGTCATTGCCTCGGTGGTGGACGGCGGCGATTACATGGAGGTCCTCGCCACCTACGCGCCCCAGATCACTTGCGGGTTTGCGCGCATCGACGGGCACTCCGTCGGCATTGTGTCGAATCAGCCCAACGTGTTGGCCGGCGTGCTGGACATTGATTCGAGCGAGAAGGCGGCTCGTTTCGTTCGCACCTGCGACGCCTTTAACATCCCGCTCGTCACCTTCGTGGACGTACCGGGCTTCATGCCCGGCACCGACCAAGAGTACGGCGGCATCATTCGCCACGGCGCCAAACTGCTCTACGCCTTTTGCGAGGCGACGGTTCCTCGAATCTCGGTCGTGACCCGTAAGGCGTACGGCGGGGCCTACGTGGTCATGAACTCAAAGTCGATTGGCGCCGACCTCGCCTTCGCGTGGCCCACGGCGGAGTTGGCCGTCATGGGTTCGGCCGGCGCGGTCGAGATCGTGCATCGGCGCGACCTCACCAACGCGGACGATCCGGCGACCTTACGCAAACAACTGGTCGAAGAGTACGAAGAGACGTACGCCTCGCCCTACATCGCGGCGGAACGGGGCTTCATCGACGACGTCATCGACCCGGCCGAGACGCGCCGCGTGCTGTGTCGTTCGCTCGAACTTCTACGCAGCAAGCGCGAAGATCTCCCCAAGCGCAAGCACGGGAACGTCCCCCTGTGACCTACGGCTTGACGCCGAGGCCCGAACTCGACCCGGATGACCTGGCCGCACTGGTGGCCGTCGCGCAAGAACTCCTGCAACGACCCGTGACTGCCGCGGCCGACCCCGTGCCGAACTGGCGGTTCTCGGGTCGCTGGTTCAACGCCGGTCCGTTCGCCAACCGCCGGCCGGTACATTTCAGCTGAGCGACTCCACTATGCCCAGCAGATCGCTCATGATCGCTGCCAGCGAGAAGTCCTTGGGGGTGTACACCGCACTGACGCCCTGGGCCAGCAGGGTGACGGCGTCGGTGTCGGGCACGATGCCACCCACCACCACCTTCGTGTCCAGTCCGGCGCGGCGAAGCCCTTCGACCGTGCGCGCCACCAAAACGAGGTGTGAACCCGAAAGAATCGAGAGGCCAATAACGTCGACGTCTTCGTCGCGCGCGGCCGCCACGATCTCGTCGGGTGAAAGTCGTATGCCCTGGTAGATGACCTCAAAGCCCGCATCACGCGCGGCCACGGCGATCTGCTCGGCGCCGTTCGAGTGACCGTCTAAACCGGGCTTGGCGACCAGCAGTTTCGGAGGCGAACCTCGCTTGGCCGTGACGGCCTTGGATCGTTCGACCAAGGTCGTGAACGCTTCTCCTCGCGGGGCGACGCCGGTGCGCACGCCCGTCGGTGCGCGGTACTCGCCGTAGACGGCTCGAAGCGCCGTGGCCCACTCGCCGGTCGTGCCCCCGGCCTTGGCGAGGGCAATGGTCGCCACCATGATGTTGTCGCTCGGATCAGCACTGTTCGCCACTCGGGCGAGTTCGGCGAGGGCCTCGAGCACCGGTCCCTCATCACGCGCCGCGCGCCACGCCACCACGTCGTCAATCAGTTCACGCTCCACCGCGGGATCGACCGTCATGATGGACTCGATGGCCGTATCCCCGGTGAGCGGCGACTGCGCGGTCTCGGTGAAGCGATTGACCCCGACCACGATCTGTTCGCCGGACTCAATGCGCGCCACTCGGGCCGACTGACTGTCCACCAGACGACCTTTCAAGACGTCGATGGCTTTAAAGGCGCCGCCCAGTTCGAGGACGTCGTCGAGCTCGCTGCGTGCGCCGCTGGTGAGTTCGCGCACCTTGGCCTCCATGACCTGGGAGCCGGCGAAGATGTCGGGATACTCCAACAGATCGCTCTCGAAGGCGAGTACCTGTTGCATGCGAAGACTCCACTGCTGGTCGATGGGACGCGGCAGGCCCAGTGCTTCGTTCCAGGCCGGTAGTTGCACGGCGCGCGCACGCGCGTCGGCCGACAAAGTGACGCCGAGCATCTCGAGGACAATGCGCTGCACGTTGTTCTCGGGTTGCTGTTCGGTCAACCCCAAGGAGTTGACTTGCACGCCGAAGCGGAAACGACGCAGCGACGCGTCGTCCACCCCGTAACGGGTACGACAGATCTCGTCCCACATCGCCGTGAAGGTGCGCATCTTGGCGATCTCTTCGATGAAGCGAACACCGGCGTTCACGAAGAAGGAGATTCGGCCCACGACGTGGGGCATCTGGGCCGAGGTGACCTTGCCCGAGTCGCGCACGGCGTCCAAGATGTCAATGGCCGTCGCCAAGGCGTAGGCAATCTCTTGGACGGGCGTGGCACCGGCCTCTTGGAGGTGATAGCTACAGACGTTGATGGGATTCCACGTCGCCACGTGGTGCTGTCCGTAGGCAATCATGTCGACGATCAGTCGCTTCGAAGGTTCGGGAGCGAAGATGTACGTGCCGCGACTGAGGTACTCCTTCACGATGTCGTTCTGCGTCGTTCCCTGCAACAGATTCGTATCGACGCCTTCTTCGTCGGCCAGTGCGAGATAGAGGCCCCAGAGCCACGCCGCCGTTGCGTTGATGGTCATCGAGGTGTTCATCTCGGCCAGGGGAAGGCCGTTGAAGAGTTGACGCATGTGACCGAGGTGGGCGACCGGCACGCCGACCTTGCCGACTTCGCCCTCGGCCGCCGGGTCGTCGGGGTCGTAGCCGGTTTGGGTGGGGAGGTCGAAGGCGATCGAGAGGCCCGTCTGACCCTTCGCCAGATTGACCCGATAGAGCTCGTTGGACGCCACGGCGGTGGAGTGGCCCGAATAGGTCCTCATCACCCACGGCTTGGAGCGCTCGGCCATAACTCCCCTTAGTAACTCTCGTTAGCGACGGTAGTCGTAGAAGCCCACTCCCGACTTACGGCCCAACTGGCCGGCACTGACCATACGTCGAAGCAGCGGTCGGGGCGAGAAATTCGGCTCCGCGAACTCCGCGACGAGGGCTTCGAGGATGGCCAGCGAGGTATCGAGTCCGACCAGGTCCAACAGCGCGAGCGGACCCATCGGAAAGCCGCACCCACCCTTCATTGCACTATCGATGCCCTCTTTGGTCGCGACGCCCTGTTCGAGCAGACGAATGGCGTTGTTCAAGTACGGAAAGAGCAGTGCGTTCACGACGAAGCCGGCCTGGTCCTTCACGTCCACCGGTTCTTTGCCGCAGGCGAGGACGAACTCGCTGACGCGCGCCATGGTCTCGTCACTGGCGCTAAGTGGGCGAACGACCTCGACGAGCGTCATCACGGGCGCGGGATTGAAGAAGTGCAGTCCGCAGACTTTGTCCGGCCGGTCGCTCGCCATGGCCAGTTCGATCACCGACAGGGTCGAGGTGTTGGTGGCGAGGATGGCGCCCTCGTTGATGACGTCGCTCAGTTCGGCGAAGATCGCCCGCTTCACGTCGAGGTCTTCCACGACCGATTCGATGACCAGGTCGCAGTCGCTGAGGTCGGTGAGGTGCGTCGTGGCCGAGACGCGGGCCAATAGTTGGTCCGCTTCCTCCTGGGTGCGTTTGCCCTTTTCGACTTGGCGCGCCAGCGACTTCGCCATGGTGACGAGCATCGCGTCGGCCGTGGCTCGAGAGCGACTGCGCACCACCACCGTGGCGCCCATCGAGGCGGCCACCTCGGCAATTCCGCCGCCCATGATGCCCGACCCCAGCACGCCTACTTTTTGGAAGTCCATGGAGCGACATTACTTGCCAGTAGCCCAGGCCCCCGAGTGCCAGACTCAGCGAGTGGAGTGCTCGACGATCGCGATTGGCTCGCTCGCACCACTGGCGGAAGTGGTACGACATCTGGCACTTCCTGCGAACGCTGACGTCGTCGTCGTGCCGACCGCGGCCGCGTTCACGGGCGTCACGCAGGCGGCGCTCGAGGTCGCCTTGGTGTTGGCCGATCTCGACGTGCGTGAAGAGGCGCTCATGGTGAGCGACCGGACGTCGGCGAACTTGACCTACTTCGCGCGTCGTCTCGAGCAGTGCGACCTAGCGATCCTCTGTGACGGCTCGGTGTTGCACGCACGGTCGGTGTGGCGCTCTACCGCCGTCGGCGAGGCACTTCGTCGAGCTCGACGCATGGTCGCGGTCGGAGCGGTGGCGTCCGTGCTCGGCGAGGTCATGATCGATCCGCGCGGCGGTGCCCCGACGATCGGACTGGGCTACCGACTCGGCGCGGCCCTTACCGTGACGGCCGGCGAGGACGAAGTGGCGAGGACCCGCTCGCTCGTGGCCCCGGCGATCGCGCTCATCGTCCTTGGTCCCACGGGCGTGGTACGCCACGACGGCACTCGGTGGCGAGTGGTGGGTGGGGACGTCGTGGTGACCCGGGGAACCGAGGTCGTCGAGCTCTAAACCTCGGTAATGGTCACTGACTCGATGACGACGTCTTCTTTGGGCTTGCCGGAGGGAGTGCCGATGTCGTTGATGGTTTGCACGACGTCGAGACCCTTCACCACTTTGCCAAAGAGCGCGTACTGCGGAGGCAGACGCATGCCGTCGGGTCCCGAGATCACGAAGAACTGGGAGCCGTTGGTGTGGGGTCCGGCATTGGCCATGGCCAACGAACCCATTTCGTAACGCCCGGCCTTGGGCAGTTCGTCATTGAACTTGTAGCCCGGTCCGCCGGTCCCGGTCCCGGTAGGGTCGCCGCCCTGCAGGACGAAGTTGGGGATGACTCGGTGAAAGACAATGCCGTCGTAGTAGTGCCAGCGGGCGAGAAAGACGAAGCTGTTGACCGTCGTGGGAGCGCCGAGGGCGTCGAGGACGATCTCGAGCGTGCCTTTCGAGGTGACCATGGTCGCGGTGTAACTCTTCGCGGTATCGATAATCATGGGCGGGGCCGCGCTGAATTTCTGGCGCCGCTCGCTCGAACCGTCGGGGTTGGGGATGAGATCGCTCATGAGGTCTCCTATGACTCGGTGATGGTGATGGTGAGGATGCGTTGGGTCACGAGGGGGGGAACCCCGTTCGAGGCTTGCGACGGATTGCCTTCGTTCTGGATGGTCTTGACGACCGACTGCCCGCTCACGACCTGACCGAAGAGTGAGTATGCCGCACTCAGCGTTTCGCCGATCGCACCGGTCACGATGAAGAACTGACTGCCCCCGGTGTGCGGCCTTCCGGTATTCGCCATGGCGAGGGAGTACAGCGGGTAGGTCGGACTGGCGGCTTTGGGATACTCGTCGGCGATGGTGTAGCCGGGTCCACTGGTGCCGGTGCCCGAGGGGTCGCCACCTTGGATCATGAAGCCGGGAATCGCGCGGTGGAAGATGACGCAGTTGTAAAACTTGTGCTCGGCGAGGTAAACGAAGTTATTGGTGGTAATCGGCGCCTTGGCGGCGTCGAGCTTGACCGCGAAGTTGCCGGCCGTGGTCACGAAGTTCGCCGTGTAGGTCTTGGCCCTGTTGATCGTCATGGCCGGGGCTTTAGGCCAACTCAGATTGTTGACGCGCGTCGCCGTCGAGGCGGGGCAACCGACCGAGACGGCCTTGGCGTTCGCCGCCGTCTGCAGGGCCGTCACTTTGGACTTGGGTAGCGTGGTGACCGTCACGGGGACCGTCGTCGTCGCGATCCCACCAGCGGTCGTCGTCGTCCCACCGGCGATGGTCGTCGTGGTGGTCTTATTAGAGAAGAGCAACGCGCCGGTGCCCAGGATCAACACCGCCACGATCGCCACGATCACGCCCCGGCGGATGTTTTTACGCCGATCGGCTTGGCGCTGCATCTGTTCCATTTTCGCGCGGCGAGCCGCTTTTTGACGTTCACGTTTCGAAGTTGCCATAGGTGCGACGTTACTAGCCCATCGAAAGTGGCTTTAGGCGCTCCACTAGCGTTGCTCATTATGGCGTTGATTGTGCAGAAGTACGGCGGTACGTCGGTCGGCGACGCCGACCGAATCCGCGCCGTGGCTGACCACGTGGCGCGCACTCGGGCTTCGGGCAGCGACGTGGTGGTGGTGGTCTCGGCGATGGGTAAGTTCACCGACGATCTCCTGCGTTTGGCTGACGATGTCTCGCCAACTCGACCGCCGCGAGAACTCGACATGTTGCTCACCGCGGGTGAGCGGATCTCCATGGCGCTCGTCTCGATGGCCCTGGGGGCGCGCGGCGTCGAGTCGGCCTCCTTCACCGGCAGCCAGGCCGGGATCATCACCGACACCGACCACACGCGGGCCAAAATCCTTGAAATGCGCCCCGACCGCATTCGCGAGGCCCTCGACCATAACCTCGTGCCCGTGGTCGCTGGCTTTCAGGGCGTGTCCACGGACCGCGACATTACGACCCTCGGGCGTGGTGGCTCGGACGTCACGGCGGTGGCGCTCGCGGCGGCCCTGAAGGCCGACGTCTGCGAGATCTACACCGACGTGACGGGTGTGTTTTCGGCCGATCCACGCATCGTGAGCAAGGCCCGTCGTATCCCGAGGGTCTCCTTTGACGAGATGTTGGAGATATCGGCCACCGGCGGACGCGTCTTGATGCTGCGTTCGGTCGAGTTCGCGCGACGACATCGCGTGCCGCTGCACGTTCGATCAAGTTTCACCTGGGAGCCAGGTACCTGGATTGTGGAGGAGGACCCCACTATGGAAGAAGCAGTTGTCTCAGCCGTGACCGATGACGTGTCGGAAGCCAAAATCACGGTGGGAGGAGTGCCCGACCGACCGGGCGTTGCGGCCCGACTGTTCCGCGAATTGGCCGACCGAGGCATCAACGTGGACATGATCGTCCAAAACATCAGTGCCAAGGGCATGACCGACATTTCCTTCACGGTCGCCAAGACCGATCTCGAGAACGCTTCGGTGGCCTGCGAGAAGGTGAAGGACGAAATAGGCGCGACCGAAGTGACCAAGGACGACAGCATCGGGCGCGTCTCCATCATTGGCGCCGGTATGAAGTCCAACCCTGGCGTCACCGCGTTGATGTTCGAGACCCTCTCGACGAACGGCATCAACATCGAAATGATCTCCACGAGTTCTATTCGAATCTCGTGCGTGATGCGCGCGGAGAAGGTCGCTGACGCCGTGCGCGTCTTGCACAGTGCCTTCGGACTCGACGCCGCCTGAGTCCCAAGCGCTCGCCGTACCGCACCTTCGCCCGAAGTGGCACGGGCACGTCTTTGATTTAGACTGGAGCGATGCGCGTCGCGATCGTGGGAGCAACGGGACAGGTCGGCACGGTCATTCGCGCCATCTTGCGTGAGCGCGATTTTCCTCTGGACGAGATTCGCTTCTTCGGCTCGGAACGATCGGCCGGCACCACCCTTGATTGGAATGGGGGTCCCATCACCGTCGAGGACGCCGCGACGGCCGACTTCTCGGGAATCGACATCGCGCTGGCTTCGTCGGGCGCCACGTCATCACGCCAGTTGTCGCCTCGTTTGGCGGAGGCCGGCGCCATCGTGATCGACAATTCGTCGGCCTGGCGAATGGACCCCGGCGTCCCCCTCGTGGTGTCCGAAGTCAATCCTCACGCCTTGCTGTCAATTCCTAAAGGCATCGTCGCCAATCCCAATTGCACGACCATGGCGGCCATGCCCGTGCTGAAACCTCTTCACGTGGCGGCTGGGCTTCGTTCCATGGCGGTGGCGACCTACCAAGCGGTGAGCGGGGCCGGTCGCGAAGGGGTCGACGAGCTCGCCGGTCAGATGGAAAAGTCCCTCGGACACGACATTCGAGCCCTCACCTTTGACGGAGCCGCCTTCCCCCTTGACTCGGGCGTCAAGTTCCCCGCCACCATTGCCCACAACGTCATCCCCATGGCTGGTGCCATTGTCGATGATGGTTCCTTGGAAACGGGCGAGGAGCAGAAGCTGCGCGACGAGAGTCGCAAGATTCTGGAGATCCCCGGTCTTTTGGTGGACGCGACCTGCGTACGGGTGCCCGTCTTTACGGGCCACTCCCTCGCCATCACCATGAGTTTCGATCGTCCTCTCTCACCGGGCGAAGCAACGGAGTTGCTCGAAGAGGCTCCCGGGGTTGTGGTGACCCCCCTCCCCATGCCGCGACTCGTGGCTGGGCGAGACCCCAGTTACGTCGGACGAATCCGACGGGCCGAAACGGTCACCAACGGACTTTCTCTCTTCGTGAGTAATGACAACCTTCGAAAAGGCGCGGCCTTGAACGCCGTGCAGATCGCCGAAGCAATACTCGCGCTGCGTTAATCGGCGCCGTTGCGACCGACTTGACGTCGGGCGAGGTTGACGCAGTGATCGCCAAATCGTTCGTAGAAGCGCGCGAGCAGCGCCAGTTCCACCGCGACGGGCAACGTCATTGACCCGGACGTCAACTCCGCGGTCAACGAGACGTGCAGGTCGTCGAGTTCGTCGTCGATGTCCTCAATCGCCCCGGTCGCTTCGAGCTTGCCGTCGATTATGACGTCGGTCGCTTCACGCCAGATGGTGGAGGCGACTTCGCCCATACGTTCGACCAGCCCGCGGCTTCGCGGCGACATTTCACTTCCGAGGCCACGAGCCGCGCGTCGCGCAATGTGTTCGGCGAGGTCACCGCTCCTCTCGACCTCGGGCAGGATGCGCAGCAGCGTGAGGAGGCGCCGGCGGTCGGCGATGGTGAGTGCGTTGTCTTCGAGCAGTCGCATCTCCGCGGTGTCCACGATGGCGTTCACCAAATCGTCGATCACGATGTCTTTGTCGACAATGGTCTTGGCCAATTCGCGGTCGCCCGAAAGCAGCGCGTGAGTGGCCCCGGCGATCGCCTCACCCACCAAGGCGAAAATCTGCACCACGTGGGGACGAAGTTCCTCGTCGGCCGTGGCGACCAGCGGGAGTTCTTCCTCGGGTTCGGATCGGGGTCCAAAAAGGCGGTTCATAGCAAAAGGCTAGTGGTGCGTTACAGGACTTCTCTAGGGTGAGGGGGTCGAGTCGAAAGGAAAAACATGGTTGTGGCGATTGGCGTCATCATTGGTCTGGTGATCGGCGGGGCCGTCACGTGGGTCGTTTCCACGAAGCGGTCCCACGCACTGCACGACGAAGTATTCCAAGCGCGCTCGGACCTGAAGGTGCGCGACTCTCAACTCGCGGCGGCGAACGAGCGACTGGAGCGTCAACGGGTCGATCACACGATTGCCCTCGAACAGATGGGCCAAACGTTCAAGGTACTTTCGACCGAAGCGCTCGACGAAACGGTACAGCGATTTAACAAGTCGCAAGAGGACATCCACAAACTGCGCGAATCCAAGATGGACTCCACCTTGAAACCGTTGGAGGACCTCCTCGGTGAGTACAAGAAGAACCTGGTGGACTTCAATACGCTGAACGCCAGCGCCCTTTCCGACGTCAATAACAAGGCGACCGAACTGTTGGTGGCCTCGCAAAAGACCAACGACGAGACACGCCGACTTAACCAGCTGCTGGGTCGCAGCAGCCAACGCGGCGCGTGGGGCGAGATCCAACTGGCCAACGTCATGGAGGCGTCCGGTCTTCGCCAGAACATCGACTACCACCTACAAGTGTCCAGCGTGAACGACGTCGGTCGATCGCTTCGTCCCGATTGCGTCGTCCAATTGCCCAACGGGAACCAGCTGGCCGTCGACGCCAAGTTCCCCTTCGCCGCCTTCGAAGCGTCGCTCGACACCGACGACGTCGATGCTCGCCGAGAGTTCCAGATGAAACACGCGCGAGACTTGCGCGGCCACGTGAAGACGCTGAAGGAGAAGGGCTACTGGGAGTCCATCGACGCCGCGCCGGAGTTCACCGTCTGTTTCATCCCGAGTGACTTTGCCGTCTCGGCCGCTCTCGATGCCGACCCTGACTTGATCGCCTTCGCGGCCAAGGAGCGCGTCCTCATCGTGGGACCCACCACCTTGTTGTCGCTGCTTTGGTCCGTCGCGATGATCGTCCAACAGCACCAGGTCGCCGTGAACGCGGAGCAGATCTACACGATCGCCGACACCATATTCGACCGCATCCGTAAAGTCGCCGAACCGATTGCCAAGATGGGCAAGTCCGCCGATGCACTCGTGAGGGACTACAACTCGATGCTGGCGTCCATCGAAGGGCGCCTTATCCCGGCCGCTAAGAATCTGCGCGCACTGGGCGGCGCCCAGCGGGCGAAAGACCTACCGGTCTTTGCCTCCGTTGATCGACTGACTACGTCACTCAACGAGGTCACCTGGGGCCTCGACGATGAGAACGCGCCCGCGTTGGGCGTCGCCGCGATTCTCGAACTCGATTTCGAGGATGAGTAGCAAAAAGGCGGCCGAGTAAGTTTTTCGCGTGGCCCGAACACGTGCGCAACGTCGCCGACATACGTTGTTCTTGACAATTGCCGTGGCGGTGACGCTGGTTCTGTTGGTCTTCGCGCGCGACGTGGCGCGCTCGGCGCACGGGGCGGGCGGACCCCGTCGGAGCGAAAATCGCAGCTTCGCGGGACTGGCGAACTCGCTCATCTCGCAGGAGAACAGCTTCGACGTCGGACTGTTCCGCCTCTTGCGCGACGGGCCGAACCTCAATCGCCCCGTCTTTTACGCCCGGTTGTCCCTGCTCCACCAAGCGTTGCCCGTGTGGCTCAACGAAGCGGAGCTCCTGCGACGCCCGAAACTCGACCATGACATTAACGACGTGATGGCGCAGATCACCGAGAAGCGCGTCGACGCGTACGAGTCGATCATGACCTCGATCACCCGAGACCTCACCTTGCCCGGGTTTGTCTTGGTGGGTGCTGAACAACCCACGACCGCGCCGGCGCGTGCGCTGCTGGCGTCGGTGTCGACGTGGGGACACGACCGGTTCGTTCTGGCGAAGGAGCCCGGCCTCGTGACCTTGCACAAACTCACCTCTAAGGCTGCGACGTACTACTCCGTCTCGGGCGACCAAGCATTGGTCGCCTCAGCGTCGTTGGCGCTGCATCGGGGAATTGGCGTGGCCGCCGTGCTCGTGAATCCTTCGCCACTCCCGGCTCCGCGAGGCGAATTGCTCCTGCCCCCAGTCAACTCAATTCACGTGGGGGTCTCGGTCAAGAACGCCAGTTTCGTCGATCAGACGGTGATCATCAACGTGACCATGATTCCCTCCAATGGCCCTATCCCGGGGGAACGTCAAAGCCTTCGCGTCCACCTGAAACCGTTGCAGGCCTACGCGTACACGCCCAAGAACTTTGCCACCGTCGCCGACGAGCGAGCGACCTTGCAAATCACGGTGTCGGGCGCGCCGGCCGCGCCCGGCATGGTGACGACACGCTCCTATCGCGTGGTCATGTCACCTTCCGGTCACGGTTGAGTTGAGGCCCTACCGGCCAGTTGACCTACGATGGGCACGCCCCCAGAGATGAATTGAGGAACCGTGACTGAGTCCATTACCGTCACCGACAACCGCACCGGTGAGACTCGCGAGATTCCCATCCAGAATGGCGGCGTCGCCGCCGCCCAGTTTGGCAAAGCCGTACCCGGCACCTGGCTCTACGATCCCGGCTTCTTGTTCACGGCCGCGGCCGAGTCCGCCATTACCTTCGTCGACGGCGACGAGGGTATTTTGCGCTATCGCGGCTACCCGATCGAACAGTTGGCGGAGCACTCCACGTACCTCGAAGTGGCCTACCTCTTGCAGTTCGGCGAACTGCCGACCGAAGCGCAGGCCAGCGTGTGGGAAGAGGAGATCACCCACCACACCTACATCCACGAGAACGTCCGCAAGCGTTTCCTCGAGGGTTTCAACTACGACGCGCACCCCATGGGCATGCTGGTGTCGGCGATTGCCGCCCTCTCGACGTATTACAAGGACGCCAAGATCCTCGACGACCCCGAGATCTTGCATCGTCAGGTGGTTCGCTTGATCGCCAAGATGCCGACGCTCGCCGCCGCGGCCCACCGGTTCTCGGTGGGCATGCCCTTCGTGTACCCCGACAACTCGCTCGGTTACACCGAGAACTTCCTTTCCATGATGTGGAAGGTCGCCGAACCCCGTTACGAACCTGACCCCGTACTCGCCAAAGCCCTCGACGTGTTGTTCATCTTGCACGCGGACCACGAACAGAACTGTGGCACCACGGCCATGCGAGTGGTGGGCTCCTCGCACGGTGACCCGTACTCGGCGACCGCCGCCGCCACCGCCGCGCTCTACGGCCCGCGACACGGGGGAGCCAACGAAGCGGTCTTGAAGATGTTGACCAAGATCGGCAGCATCGAGAACATCCCGGCCTACATCGAGACGGTGAAGCAGGGCAAGGCGTTGCTCGAGGGATTCGGGCACCGCGTGTACAAGAACTTCGATCCTCGCGCCACCATCATCAAGAAGACGGCCGATGACGTGTTCAAGGTCACCGGCAAGAACCCACTGTTGGACATTGCGCTCAAGCTGGAAGAGATTGCCCTGGCCGACGAGTACTTCATCTCTCGTCGCCTGTACCCCAACGTCGACTTCTACTCGGGCCTCATTTATCAAGCCATGGGCTTTCCCCTCGAGATGCTCACGGTGCTGTTCGCGATTCCCCGCACCTCGGGTTGGCTCGCGCACTATCAGGAGCTGCTCGCTCAGGACGTGAAGATCGCGCGTCCCCGTCAGCTCTACATCGGTGCCGACGAGCGCAAGTACGTGCCCGTCTCGGCGCGGGTGTAACTAGGCGTTCACCGCTTCGACCAACTGCGCCGCGTGCGCCGCCGGGTGTTGGGTGTAGATGTCGAGCCACGTGGCCAGGGTGTAGCGACCGGAGTGGGAGTGTTCGCCGAATCGTTCGAGGTCGGCGTCGCGCAGGCGCATCAGCACGTCGAGTGAGGCCAGTCGAACGGCCTTGAAGACCTCTAGCGAGTGGGTGATGGGCAACACCTGGTAGCCGAGTTGCTCACTTTGCGCCCAGGCCGCTTCGTCGTAACCCTGGATGACCGAGCCCGCCGGCTCGGCGATGAGACGGCGCAGTCGTGCGTACGATTGCGCTTCGGAGTCGGCGAGGTGGTGAATGACTTGACGCGCACTCCAGCCGCCTTCGAGGTGACGATCGAGGTTCTCCTCGTTGACGACCAGCGCTTCGTGCAAGAAGTGTGACGTGGCCATGGAATAGGCGTCGACGAGATCGCTGATGATCATGCATTCCTCACTTTGCTGGGATCGACCACTCGGGTCAAGCCCTCTTGGACCATGGACACCATCAACTGACCGACTTCGTTGAAGAGGAAGCCGCGCGCCAGTCCCCGTCCGCCGTGCGCGATGGGTGAGTCGGTGTCGTAGAGCAGCCACTCGTCGGCGTGGGGCGCGCGGTGGAACCACATGCAGTGATCGAGACTGGCTCCCATGAAGGTGCCGGTGTCCCAGCGAATGGCGTGGGGCGCGAGGATGGCGTCGAAGAGACTCATGTCACTGGCGTAGGTCACGACGCACGCGTGCAGGAGGGGGTCTTCGATCAACTCGCCGTCGGCCTTAATCCAGATTTGTTGTCGCGGCTCGCGACTGCGTCGGGGACTCCACGGCAGTTCACCCACGAAGCGCTGATCAATGGGGTGGGGTCGTTGGAACCACTCGTCAACGTCGCCGCCTCCCTCCTTCAACCGGTCTTCCAATCGCCCGATGGTGGTTGGCGCGGGGACGTCGGGCATAGCGATCTGGTGCTCGAGACTTACTTCGTCGGTGTGAAAACTGGCCTGCATGTTATAGATGGCGCGCCCGTGCTGGATGGCGACCACGCGCCGGGTGGTGAAGCTGCGCCCGTCGCGAATACGGTCCACTTCGTAGAGAATCGGAATGCTCGGGTCGCCGGGGCGAAGAAAGTACGAGTGCAGCGAATGGACGCTGCCTTCGTCCACGGTGCGACCGGCGGCCATGAGGGCCTGGGCAGCCACTTGGCCCCCGAAGGTCCGTTGACGCTCTTCGATGGGGTGTCGGCCCCGGAAGGTGTTGACCTCGATCCGTTCAATATCGAGCAATTGAACAAGGAGCGAAAGGGCTTCGGACATGTTCCATTGTGGCATCTCGCGACCGGGGCCCACCAGCGAGGGACTTAGACTCTGACTAATGCGCAACCGTGTTGATTCGTTCTTGGCGTGGTCAAAGACCCGCCAAGGTAAGAAGCTCCTTCGCTACTCTTTCAGTTCGGTCGTCACCACCGGCGTGTCCTTCTCGGCCATCGTCATCTTCTATGGACTGAAGATCATCCCCGGCGTCATCTGGGCGACGCTCGCCGGCAACGTCCTCGCGACCGTTCCCTCGTATCACCTCAACCGACTGTGGGCGTGGGGACGGCGCGGTAAGAGCGCCTTTCGAAAAGAGATCGTTCCCTACTGGTCGCTCGCCTTCGCCGGTATTGCCTTCTCGCAAATCGGGGCCTTCTTCGCGCGCTCGCAGGTGCACTCGCACCACTGGGGACATCTCGTCAACACGGCCATCGTGGCCTTCACCAATCTCACCTGCTTCGCCATCTTTTGGGTACTGAAGTTGGTGGCATTCAACAAGATCTTCCACTTCGACAAGTTGAGGATCATCGACGACGAACTCGTGGCCGAAGAGTTGTCGGCCATTGAACCAACCTCACCGCTCGACACCGTCAGAACCGACTGACATTCCGCCGTGGCCGTCGTAGGACCGGGGCGTCGCTCGACGGCGTCGAGGCGAAAGTAGGTTGGACGGCGTGCTCACCCGCATTCGCTCGCTAAGGGCCTGGACCACGACCCACGAGGGCAAGAAGGTTCTTCGCTTCACAATGGTGTCGGGCGTGTCGACGGTTACCTCCTTCGGGTCCATTTCGATCCTCTACGGTTTAAAGATCATCCCCGGCGTGATCTGGGCCACTTTGGCTGGCAACGTCATTGCTTCGATTCCGGCCTACCAGTTGAATCGTCGTTGGACCTGGGGCAAGCGCGGTCGAAGCCACTGGCGAAAAGAGATTCTTCCCTTTTGGATGATGACCGCGCTCGGCATTGCCGTCTCGCAGGTCGGTGCGCTCTGGGCGCGACACGAAGTGAAGTCCCATCACTGGAGCCACCTCACCAATACCGCGCTCGTCTCGTTCACCAACCTCGCCAGCTTCGCGATTTTTTGGGTATTGAAGATGATGGTGTTCAACCGCATCTTCAAGATTGACACCGAGGAAGAGATTGAAGAACGCCTCGAGGCCGAGGAGTGGCGCGCGAACTAGTCGCGAAAGTTTGTGAACTGCAAGGGCACGTCGAGGTCCGACTGTTTGAAGAAGGCGATGGCCTGTTGTAGATCGTCGCGCTGCTTGCCGGTGACTCGAACCTGGTCGCCCTGGATGGAAGAGCTGAGGCTCTTCACGCCCATCTCCTTCACCATCTTGTTGATCTTTTTGCCCACGTCCTGAGTAATGCCGGCCTTCAAACCGACGCGCTGGCGGGCCGCTCCGGCGCTCGCCTCTTCAATCTTGCCGGGCTCGAGCGACTTGAGTGAGACCTGACGCTTGACCAACTTCTCTTCGAGGAGTTGGTAGAGGGCGCGAAGGCGGTCTTCGGTGGAGGCGGCCAGCTTCAACTCCTTTTCACCGAACTCCACGACGGCGTTGGTGTTCTTGAAGTCGAATCGGGTCGTTGCTTCACGGTTGGCTTGGTCGACCGCGTTGCGTACTTCTTGGAGGTCGAGTTCGGAGACGATGTCAAAACTGGGCACGCCCGAAGCGTAGAGCGTTTCGGGCGGTTGGAACTGCGTAGAGACGAGAACTAGGATTCCCCACGGGTCAGTGCCCGAGCGGCCAATGGGATCTGGCTGTAAACCAGACGGCTTTGCCTACGGGGGTTCAAATCCCTCCTGGCCCACCACGGTCAATCCAGCAGCGCTGGATTGACCACGTCGCAAAACAGGTTGAAGAAATAAGGTGGTGTCCGGCGAGAGGAGTTGGGTGAATCGGCTGAAGTCGTCAGCGAGCACGGTCCGACGCAACTACGAACGCGTCGCCAGACGATTCGAATCCGGGGTTTCGATGCTCGAGCGTCGTTACACCCCGCTCGGCCGCTTCACCCCCGGTCCTTTTGAGGGCTGGTCCTTCCTCTGGCAGCCCGCGCTGCTCGGGGTGCTCGCGATGTCGCTCATCTTGGCGGGGTGTTCGTTCACCAACTCGCCCTTCAAACTGGACTTGGCCGGCACGTGGTTTTACGGCGAGCCCTCCGCCAGCGCCCCCAACGTGCCGTCGAGCGAGACGAAGTTGATCCTCTCGATCGTGCTCGTCTACGGGGGACTGGTGCTCTTGATGCGAGTGTGGCTGCGCTTGGCCGAAGTGATGAAACTTCATCCGGGGGCCAGTTTGAAGTCGCTGTGGTGGATGCTCCTGCTCTGGGCGACGCCGGTGGTGGTCGCCCCGCCGCTCTTTAGTCGTGACGTCTTTAGTTACGCCGCGCAAGGTGAGATGACGGCGCACCACATCAGTCCCTATCTCTACGGCCCCTTCACCCTCGGTTCCGGTCCATGGGTGCCCCCGGTCGACAAACTCTGGGAGAACTCACCCGCCCCGTACGGACCGCTCTTTCTCTACATGGACGGCATCATCGACCGGGTCGCCACGCACCGCGAAGTCTTCATCGTGCTCGGTCTGCGACTGTTGGAGACCTTCGCCGTCGCGATGATTGGTTACGGCATCGTGCTGTTAGCGCGCGCCATGGGTCGCGACCCCGGCGAGGCCTTCGTGCTCGCCGCCATGAATCCCCTCGTCCTCCTCACCATCATCGGCGGTGCCCACAACGACGGCATTATGGCCGGCTTTTTGGTGGTGGGTATTGCCTTGGCCGCTAAACGGCGCCCTCTGTGGGCGCTGTTCTTTTGTTCGTGCGCCGCCGCCATCAAAGCCCCGGCCGCCATTGGACTGGCGTACGTGGCCTGGACCTGGCTCGGACCGGAGGCGACCGTCAAACAACGGCTGCGGCCCATTGCCCTCGCCGGTCTCGTGGCGGGCCTCACGCTGAGCGTCTGGACTTTCCTCGCCGGCTTCGGGTTCGGTTGGGTGAAAAACTTGCTGAGTAACGGCACGGTTCGTTCCTGGGCCGCCCCCGCGACGGGCGTGGGACTGGCCTTCTCGCACCTTCTTCAAGCGGTCGGACTGACCAGCGTGTCCACCAGTTCGGTGCTCTCGGTCACCCGGTTCGTTGGACTCATGATCGCCGCGGGCTTCGCTTTGTGGTTGCTCTGGCACGCGCAAGAACGTGGCTGGGTCCGTTCGATGGGTCTCTCGCTGATCCTCTTGGTCGAACTAGGACCAGTCGTGCAGCCGTGGTACCTGGTGTGGGGACTGGTCCTTTGGGCCGCTAGTTACCAGGGTCGCGAACACTTTTGGCTGTTGGCGCTCTCCATTACGGGACCCTTCATCGGGTTACCGGGCGGCACGACGTTACTGAGCGGACTCTTGCACTCCAATCCGCTGCTCATCGCCGTTGCCGTGGCGATCGTCGGGGGCGTGCTGCTCATACCCATGGGAAGTTGGACTCAATGGTCGTGGCCGGTGAAGGAACTGGAACTGACGGCTTAACGTTCCCGCTCGGGCATGACGTACTGGTATTCGACCACGTCGAGCCAGATTCCGTGCTTGCGGCCGACCTCTATTTCCGTTCCGACCAGGGAAAAACCGCATTTTTCGTGGAGGCGGATGCTGCTGGCGTTCTCGCCCACGATTCGAGCAATTAAGCAGTGGAAGCCCGACTGGCCGGCCAGGGCCATGAGTTGGCGCAGTAAGACCTCGCCCACCCCCTTTCCCCGCGCAGCCCGACTGACGTAGACCGAGTTTTCGGCCGTGGTCATATAGGCCGGTCGGTCGCGAAAGGGGGAAACGAGGGCAAATCCGAGGATTCGTTCGCCCCGCGCACCTACTTCGCCGACCTCGTCGTCGTCGTTGACGGCCACGATGCACGGATGGGTATCCAAATGGGCGCGGATCCACGCTGCTTGTTGTTCCAAGGTGCGCGGCACGAGATCGAAACTGATCGAGGACTCCACGACTTCGGGGTTGTAGATGTTCATCACCGCCGCCGCGTCGTCCACCTCCACCAGGCGTGTTCTCATGACGTAAAGGGTATCGGGGCGTCGTTGCCACCACGGGTTGGAAAGAATAGCCTTGTGCAGAGTACAATTCACTCCGCGCCATAGTGGACGCGAGCGCCCTCTTAGCTCAGTGGTAGAGCACTTCCATGGTAAGGAAGGGGTCGTCGGTTCAATCCCGACAGAGGGCTCGCCAGGCGGCGTAGCTCAGGTGGTTAGAGCACACGGCTCATAATCGTGGTGTCGCGGGTTCGACTCC
>JANXXO010000049.1 GCA_025350565.1 Acidimicrobiaceae bacterium | reverse complement strand
GCGACCACCACGACCGCGCCGGTTGTGACCACCACGACCGCACCTGAAGTCACGACAACGACTGGAACTCCCCCGCCGCCGCCCGGTGGTTCGACGACCACGACCGCACCGGCCGTGACGACGACGACCGCACCGGCCGTGACCACCACGACCGCGCCGGCCGCGACGACCACGACCGCACCACCTCTAACGGGAACGAGCATCCCGACGGCAGCTCCTGGCACGCCTACGACGCAGCCGGGCGTGGGCTCAGCGACGATTCCGTCAGGCGCACCGCAGACCGGCGCCGGCGGATCAGCGTCGTCGACCAGTGGTGGAGTTCTTATGACCGCCAGTGGGCTCGTGATGTTCGCCGGCCTCGCTGGACTGGCTCTCGCCCTTCGCCGACGCCGTCAGGCCTAAGACTTCAGCCAAGGATTCATACGAAGAGTGACATTATTGTCGCTCGGACAAACCGGCCCTCGCTCTACGAGTGAGGGCCGGTTTTCTGTATTCCTACCGCTTGGCCACTTCCATGTCACGCCAAAGGAAGGCGGACATCAAGAGAATCGCAACCAAATCACACGCGTTTGACAATTCAAATGGGCTTTGCAATACTCTCAACCTCAGGGGCTAGAGGAGAAAACTAATGAATCAGATCCCATCTGGGTCTGCGACCACCCGTACTGGACGTCCAGCGACGAACGGAACACGGTCCGGACACTCTTCAAGTGGCGCGCTTCGTCGGATTGGCGCGGTCTTGGCCTCCGTCGTTTTTATCGGAGCATTCTTCAGTATTTTTGCGGGCGTTTCGAGTGCCGTCACTCCGCCCGTCGTGACCGCGCCCTTCAACGAGTGCCCCAACATTGGTAGTGACACCGCAGGCTGCGCGTTCTTGATCGTCTTGAACAGCAACGGCACCACCACGATTCTCCAAAACAAGAACGAAGGTCCGTTCGATGGCTCGGACGACACCTTGGTGGGCATCTACAACAACAGTGGAGGCGATGTCTCGACGGTGGTTCTCACCTCGACGAAGGACATCTTCGCGTTTGACGGTGACGGCATCTGCGCAATGAATAATGGTCACTTGGTGTACACCTGGACTGGCAGTGGGCTGATCAGTGGTGGATCCGCCGCGAACTGCCCATTTAATGCGACCACGTCAGTAAAGAAGGGTTACAACGGATTCGACTACGCCGGCCCGATAACGTCCTTTAGCGGCTTCAGCGCCGTCACCAACTACGACACCGGCAACGTGAATTTCGCGGGCGGGTTGGGAAGCGGTGGCACCACCTTCTTCAGCCTCGAGTCGTCACTGAACGCCGCTGACTTCACGGTCACCGCGACGACGACGACGATGCCCGCGACGACCACGACCGTTCCGGCGACGACGACGACTGCATCACCAACTACTACGACGTCAACGACTCCTACGACAACGACGACCTCAACGTCGACTACGACGACGGTTCCCGCCACGACGTCAACGACGGTGCCGGCGACGACCACGACCGTTCCGGCGACCACCACGACCGTTCCGGCGACCACCACAACCGCTCCGATAACTTCGACGACTGCGATTCCGCCACCACCGCCTCCCTCATCGAGTACTACGACGACGACGGCGCCCTCGGTATCGTCCACAACGTCACCGACCACAACGTCACCGACCACAACGGTGCCTCCAACGACTGTGCCGCCAATTCCCACCACGTCCATTGCGAGCGCCCCACCCACGTCACCAACGACGCAACCTTCGATTCCGCCGGCCACCATCCCCTCGGGTGCTCCGGGTACTGGAGCTGGTGGAACGGCCTCGTCGACGGACAGTGGAGTGGTCCTCACGGCCAGTGGTCTGGTGCTCTTCGCGGGTCTCGCAGGAATGGCGTTAGCCCTTCGTCGGCGCCGTATGTCCTAACGCTGGCGAGGTTTTTTCGTTTGCACAAACTAGATTGGGCGATGTGATGTCGCCTAAACAGAAACGGCCCGCACATGCCTTGTGGTGGGCCGTTTCTGTTCTTCTGGTCATTGCCGGAATCGTCGGGATCGTCTTCGCGCCTCATAGTCAACCCAAAGGCCCCACGCTCTCGGTACCCATTGGCGAGGTCTCCCTGCCGCCCTCAGGCGTCGTCGTGACGTCGGCGACCGTGCCCACTTCGACGACCACCACGACAATCCTTACCACTCCCGCGGTTTCGTCGTCGCCGTCGACCACGACGCGTCCGGCCAATGCCGCCATTGGAACAACAGGGATGACGAGCACCACCGTCCTCGCTCGTTCCTCGCACGCCAAATCGCCGCCACCCACCTACGTCGCCAAGCCCATAAAACGGTCGCGCCCAATCCATCTTTCAATTCCGAGGCTCGGACTCTCAGTCCCGCTTTCCCAGCTCGGACTGAACAAGAACGGCACCGTGAGCGTGCCCTCCAGCTTCTCCGTTCCGGGCTGGTACCGCGGTGCGCAAGCGCCCGGTCAGTTGGGTTCGGCCGTCATCCTCGGTCACGTTGACAACCATCACGGCCCGGCGGTTTTCTACCACCTCGACAGTTTGAGCTTGGGCAATCGCATTGACATCACGCTGCAAGATGGGAAGAAGCTTCAATTCGCGGTGATCGGCGTTCGCCAGTATCAAAAAACGACGTTTCCGGACAAGCTCGTCTACGGGCCGCGTAACTATCCCGCACTCCAACTCGTGACGTGCGGCGGATTTTTTGACTCGGCAACTGGTCACTACCTCTCAAACATTGTCGTGTTTAGTGCCCTAGTGAAGTCGTAAGTCATCCGTAACGAGTGACGCCGACGCGGTGTTCCTTCCGCGATGGACGCGACGTTTGTCGAAATTTCTAACCACAGGGCCGTCGGTTTGGCGTGTGGGCGCGCGAAGAATCAACGTGTGCTCAAAGTACGCGCAAATGCCTGACAAGTCGGGGGATTTCGCATTTTCTGATGGCACACTCATCTTGCCTCGCAACACGCGAGGGCACTTCTCAGATCTCTCTGAGGTGGACCACCAGCATGCCCTTGCGTGATGGTCCACGTCCCGAATCGATTTCAACGCGTAAACGGCATCGATCAATGATGACGTAAATCTCCTGGTTAATCAGGTTTTATCGTCTATTGGCGTCCGCTGCGCACCGGTAGCGTGCGTAGCAAATCGTTGACGCGAACACAACACGTTGACGACGCATTGACGACCCATCGACGACGCGATGACGGTCTGGTCGCCATCGTAGGCAACGCCAATGTTTCGAGACGAACCACTTGTCGATTCGGTTGCCGAGGGACGAGCGCGACAACTTGTCGTCGAACCGCAATGACGCCCGCAATGTGGAAATGCATTCCAACGGGCGTGCACCAGCGCACAGCGTGGTTTTCGTTCGTCAGTGGCACCAAATGCATGAACTGCAAATGATTTGGGCGGAAGTTGGGAAAGTGTAGGGAGCACTTTGGAATTGATTTCCGACAATCGTTAGATGACGAATATCACGCAAGGGCACAACATCGCCGGAGACCCGACGAGGCACTCCAATCGTCCGGGCCGACGGCCGCGGCGATCGGTATTGATTGGCGCAATGGGATCGCTCGTTGTCGGCGTGGTCCTCAGCGCAACCGCACTTCCGGCCATGGCGACCGTCATCGAACCTTCGACCTCTCTCAGTCTGGGCACAACCATTTCCACCACCTCGACGACTGTCGCGCCCACCACCACCACGACCCTTCCCGCCACCACCACGACGATGGCGAAGCACAAGGCAAAGGCCACCCAGTCGAAGAAGCCGGCATCGATGAAGACGTCGGCGCGAACGAAGCACATCATCCGCCCAATTACCAAGGTCACGAAGACATCATCAAAGCCAACGTCGCAGGCTTCCCCTGCGCCTACGCCCGCGCCGACGACCACCACCACGGCGCCCAAGTCAATCGCGACACCCACAACGTCAACGACACCGACAACCGTGGTCGTGCCCAGGGCGCCGGCGCCGACCGTGGCGAACCCCACGGCGAACATTGCGCCCAACCCGAATTTCTTGCAGCCTGGCAAATGTACGTTCGCCAATGGTGTGTGGGGTTGCGCAAACCCCTGCGTGGCCGGAACGGCGAGCGCACTCTCGTGGCCCGGCTACACCAACGCCGCCGCCTGCACGAACTACCTGTTGCAAGCGATCAACAACGCCCGCGCCGTCGAACGTGTGCGTCCCATGGTGCTGCCGAGCAATTGGTACAACCTCACGACGCCGCAGCAACTCTTCGTCATCGCTGATCTGGAGCGCACCGCGCGCGGACTCCCGGCCTACGTCGGGATTAACGCCGCGCTCAGCGCTCAGGCACAACACGCCGCCCAGGCCAATGGTGATCCAACGATCGCCGCTGGTTTCGCCATGGCTAACGACGCGCAAGGTTCCCCCGGTTTCGGTGGTGCATGGTCGGGCGGCTTTTCGATCCTCGCGGCTGACTACATCTGGATGTACGACGATGCGTGGGGCGGCAGCGCCGCCACGACGTCGAACATCGCGTGTACGTCGGCTCGTGCGCCCGGCTGCTGGGCGCACCGCGACGAACTGCTCGGTTCCGACCCCGGTTTCAACCCCGGCGTCGGGCTAGGGTGCACGAACTGCGAGATGGGAACAGGATTCGCCATGGTGAACGGTGGGGCCTCGTACGTTGACCTCATTGAAGTCCCCAAAGGTGCGCTGCCGCCGATGACGTTCACGTGGGCCAACAACGTGCTGCCGTACCTCTAGGGCCGTCTCCCTTCGCGCCGCGGCCGCCGTTAGTCGACGGCCGCGCCCGAGGGCTGATGCGTCATTGACGTGGCCGGGCTCGGTCGTAGATGGAAGTAGGCCATAAAGGCCAGCGACCCGAGGGCGAAGAGACCAAAAGCCACGATGAGCGGCACCAGTGCGATGTGATGAACCTCGCTGGGGCTTCCGCTACCGGGAGAGAGCAACACCGCCACGAAGCCAATAAGGCCAAGGGTCGTGATCACCATCCACGCCCACTTGTTCCAGTCTCTGACGTGTCGGCCCGGGAGGAAGGGTAGCGGGAACAACCGCTTGGTACAGCAGAGCAACACCCACGGCCCAGAACACGCTTGCGGGTCGCTTCAGTCCGACGACACCTCCAATGATGGCAGCGAGTGCAAAGACAGTGAGGAGCCAGCCTTGCCACGAAGCCGGTCGCGCGCCGAATCCGATGCGGCGCCTCACGAACCAGCGTTGACTAGCCACGGTGCACGAAGGTAGCAAGCAGGCAAGTCCTAGGGGGCACGAATCGATATTACGACCAGGTGGGTCGGCCCACGGGTGGTGGCCGGATCAACGCCGAGTCAGGTCCCAGGTGTCGAGTGCAAGACGAGGGAACCGTGTCCCTGCCTTACGCGGCCCGCCGTCGAGCGCGACTTCGTGATCGCAGCACCATTCGTACCAGGAGAAAGACGAGGACAATCACCAGGTTGGCACTGACGACCGGAACCCACCGGACCTTTTCGTCCTTTACGACGTAGACACCAACCGGCATCACGACGCCACCGAATCCACCACCGGAGCTGTTCGAGGATGCATCGCCCGTGGATTCGCCATCGTTCTCGCGCACGTCATCGGCCACCGAGCTCCCCGACGCTCCCTCACCGGCCCCACCTCCGCCGGTTACGATCGCCACGGGAATAATGAGCGAACCATCCTTTTCGTAGGCCACGCCAAACGAACGGCCGACCGAGAGATTCTGTGCGATATTGCTAAGAAGATCCTGCAGATTCATTGAACTCCAATCTCATGGGCCCGTGTGCGGCCCCTCAAAAGTGCGACGGTGAATCGTCGCGCCATCAACTGGCCATTTCCTCGGTCCGGGGGGTTCATTTGTCGAGCTCGGCCAGCACTTCGCCGATAATTTTCGTCATCTTGTGCGCAGGAATCGGTTCGCCACCCTCGGCCTCGGCGACCTCGGCGGAGAACGCCTCAACCGAGTGCGTCCCACCGATCAGAACGTGACGAAGTGCTTCGCCGCTCGCTTCGGAGTCGTCTATATCTTTGAGGGCCTTCGCCACGTCGTGGTCGGGGGACTCCGCGACGACGTGGACCACCTCCATTGCATTCTCTCGTCCCGAGGCAGTAGAAACGGCCGGCTCGCGATCGGGATTTTGTTGCAGGTCCCACTCCGCGAGGGCTTCGTTGTAGCCGCCCTCCCCGGGATGCAGAATGCGCGTCGTCGCGAGAGGGACTTCCACACCGTCCTCACTGACCGCCGCGGGGACGTCATCATCATGGTGACGAACCTCGGGAATAGGCACGACCAAACTTCCATCAGCGTTGCGAACGATTTCCATGGCGCCTTCCTGCGAGACCCTCGAGGTAGGTCCGCACTCCCAACCTAAAGGGGACGAGAACGGACCGTTCGCAACGTCAATGATGGGAGGGACCGTAGTTATTGCCCTACCGAACGAAGCGACGATGAGACCGTGGCCTTTGACCGGACCCTCGGTCGCGCTGCCTACATCTGCGTCTTTACCGCCTGACGCGAGGAGTGATTGGACATCGCAGCCCCGTGGGGCCAATGCTTTTTCTCGAAACTACCAGTCGCCGTTCAGGACTGTTTCGACGCAATCCCCTCCTCTACCTTTTGCACGAAGGGCGGTATTTCGTCGTCGGCTCGAACGGAGGACGCAGCGGAAATCCAAGTTGGATTTACAACGTTCGACACGACAACGAGTGGTGGTCCAAGCCGGAGCGAAGAAGTTCCACGCTCGTGCGCGGGAACTGAACGACAACGAGCGCACCGTCATCAGGCCCCTTTTGACGTCGTTCTACGCGGGGTGAACGCACTACGAGACATTGACCACTCGTTCGCTCAGGGTGGTCGAGTTAACACCGCTGACGTAGGAGTCACAATTCGTGATGACGAGCGCGCGACGGATGCCCCGCTGGGACGTTCACACTGTGACGAAGAATTCCGACGCGACAGCAGATGACGGACCAGACCGGCGATATCGAGCCGGTGGCGGCTTCGTAGGTACAGGTACGCCTAGCGGCGAATGCCCGCAATAACGAGTTCGAACATACTGTCCACTCGTTGGTTGTCTCGCGCCTGTTCGCTGGCCAGGACAATGCCGTGCGTCAGCCGAAGGAGGTCGATCATGTCGATATCTTCTCGGACGAGACCGTCGTCCTGGGCCCTTCGAAGGAGCACAGCCCCCGCATCGCGCATGCCAAGGCACGCCGTTTGGATGGGTGATCCCTCGGTGTGCTTCGCGTTCATAACGGCGGCGCCCATACTACGTCCGTGCGCGCCAAAATCCATTTGTAGTCGAAGCCACCCGACGAGCGCCTCAAGGGAGGCTGTTTCGTCCGCCAGTGCTCGGGCGCGATCCTTAAGCTCCAGGGCCTCATTGAGAAACGTTGCTTCCAGGAGATCTTGGCGGGTCGGAAAATGGCGGTACAAGGTGCCAATGCCCACGCCGGCGTCGCGAGCAATGTCTTCGAGCACAATGTTCCCACCACGTTCGGCGACGGCGGTTCGAGCGGCCGCGAGAATCAACTCATAGTTGCGCTGCGCGTCGGCGCGGCGCGGCCCCTTCGTGACTGACGCTTGACTCATCTCGCTCCTCAAACTGTTCCTCCAAAAAATTCTCGGATTAATACTTGCAAACGGAGGATTCCTCCGTATAGTATGTGGAGGCACCCTCATGTTAGGCCCTCCGGTGGCCGAATGCAATGCTCTTCCGAAATGTGGGTGCGAAGTCCCCGAAGTTCCCGGAGCAGTCCCCCAAAAACTCATCGAAGGAGTCAACGTGCCTCTCATCTCTCACGCCCAAAAACGTGCGTCCACGATCGCCCTCGCGATTATCGTCACTTGTCAGTTGATGGTCGTTCTCGACGCGACCGTCGTCAATATCGCGCTCGTACCGATCCAGCAGTCGCTGCATTTCAGTCCGGCCGGTCTTTCGTGGGTGATCGACGCCTACAGCCTCGCCTTTGGTGGGCTCCTCCTCCTCGGGGGTCGAATGGGCGACGTCTACGGTCGCCGAAAAATGCTGGTCATAGGGCTCACCGTCTTCACGGGCGCGTCGCTGCTCGCGGGACTGTCGACCTCGGCCACGATGCTGCTGCTCACGCGCGGTGTCCAAGGGGTGGGCGCGGCACTCGCCGCTCCGAGCACACTCAGCTTGATAAGTGCGACGTTTGAAGAAGGTCCTGCGCGAAACAAAGCACTCGGCATCTTCACCGCGGTCTCGGCCGGCGGCGGTTCGCTCGGACTCATCCTGGGCGGCGCCTTAACGTCCTGGGTCTCCTGGCGTTGGGTGATGTTCATCAACGTACCTATCGGCATCGCCATCATCGCGCTCGCGCCTCGATTCGTCCCCGAGCCTCCGCGTAACGGCGGAACGCTCGACGTCACCGGGGCGGCGCTGGTCACGGGCGGTCTCGCGAGTCTCATCTACGGATTCATCCGGATTGCCGAACACAGCGGTCCTTCGGTGACGCTCGCATCCTTTCTGCTTTCGCTCGTTCTCCTCATCTCGTTCGTGCGCGTAGAACGACGTCGCAAGCAGCCGCTCTTGCCGATGCACATCGTGACCGACCGTCTACGCGGCCCGGCCTACTTCGCCATGTTGTTGGTACCCGCGGTCATGTACGGGGTGTTTTTCTTCGTCAGTCAGTACCTCGAAGGTGCCCTTCATTTCAGCGCGATCAAGGCCGGCCTGGCGTTCTTGCCGCTCACGGGACTGATCTTCACGAGTTCGCGGATAACTCCTCGCCTGGTGGCGCGAATTGGGGCTCGCCCGATTCTCCTCTTTGGCTTGGTCTCGTTGGCCGTCGCCACGTTCTGGATCTCCCGGGCCACACCGTCGGAGGGCTACTTCGGAGGACTCTTTGGACCGCTGGTCCTCTTCGGCATCGGCGCCGGTTCAACGTTCTTGCCTCTTAGCGTCACCATTCTTTCGGGCGTCCCCCGCGCCGATTCGGGCGCCGCTTCGGGCATGCTGCAGACGATGCAGCAGACCGGTGGCGCGCTCGGCGTCGCTGCGCTCTCCAGTATCGCGGTCTCTCACGGACGCGCCGACGCACTCTTGAGCGGATCGGGCATCATGCTGGTGGCGTTGGTGGTCGCGTATGTCGCCATCCGTCCTCAGCGGGCCTGGGCACCGACGGCCGATGAGCGCGCTCACGAAGCGCTCGCGATGGTCGAGTAGCGCGTCACGCAGGCCACGCTCGACGACGCACTCCAGGGCCTCCGGGACGCACGAGCCTGTAACGAAAAACGCTCCGCTCGGTACCATGAGTAAAGCGAATGCCCAGTGCGGGCAACGGCACGACGAGTGAAGGAGTAGAGGTGAGCAAGACCTACGAAAAAGATCGCGCGGCAATTGAGAAGTTAAGTCCGCATCAGTTCGAAGTGACTCAGCACAGCGCCACCGAACCGGCCTTTCGAAACGAATTTTGGGACCACAAGGATGCGGGGCTGTACGTTGACATCGTGTCCGGCGAACCGCTCTTCACCTCGACCAAGAAGTTTGACAGTGGTTGTGGGTGGCCGAGCTTCACGACGCCCATCGTGAAGGAGAACGTCGTCGAAATTACCGACCAAAGCCACGGCATGGCGCGCACCGAGGTCCGCTCGCGTCACGGCGATAGCCACCTCGGACACGTCTTTAACGATGGACCGGTCGACGAGGGCGGCCTGCGCTACTGCATCAACTCGGCCGCCCTGCGCTTTGTGCCCTACGAAGAGTTGGAAGCGCAAGGGTATGGCGAGTACCTCAGTCTCTTCGACTCCCCACGAACCAATGAAGGATCAGGTCAATGAGCGAAACCGAAACCGCGGTGCTCGCGGGAGGATGCTTCTGGGGCATGCAGGATCTCATCCGCAAGCGTCCCGGCATTGTCACCACGCGAGTTGGCTACTCCGGGGGCGACGTCGCGAACGCGACGTACCGTCACCATGGCAGCCACGCCGAGGCCATAGAGATCGACTTCGATCCTTCCGTTACGACGTACCGCGACCTACTCGCCTTTTACTTCCAAATCCACGACCCGACGACGAGACACCGCCAAGGCAACGACGTAGGAACCAGTTACCGATCGGCGATCTTTTACGAGAATGAGGAACAGCGCCAGACCGCTCTCGACGTCATCGCGGACGTTGAGGCCTCAGGGCTGTGGCCGGGGAAGGTGGTCACCGAGCTGGAACCGGTCGGGCCCTTCTGGGAGGCTGAGCCCGAACACCAGGACTACCTCCTCAACTACCCAAGTGGCTACACCTGCCATTTCCCCCGACCGTCGTGGGTACTACCTCACCGCAACGACCGAGTCGACTCGTAGAAAGGCATCTCGGCTCGTTGGCGGTGTGCTCACCAGCTCTCCAGCCCCACCCGGCCCCCACTGGTGCCCCCCGATCGTCGCTCGCGTGACGAACCAATATGAGGTCCTAGGCCGTCGCGATCGCGATCAACCGGCGGCGGCGACCACCTCATCGGTCGCGCTTCGATACGAGTGCACGTAGCCCGAATACGGGGCGAAGAACCCGAAGTAACACTCACCTTCGCGGCAGTTGACGAAGTCCATTTCCAGGCAATGCGCCGGGGGCGTCAACAGTACGTCCCGCGCGGACCCCTAAGCCGCCCGAGTCTCGCTGTGCAGCGGGTGCCGTCGTTATCGATGGCAGCGAACGTAGTCTGACTCGTAGTCGAGGTTCGACTCGTGCAGACGCGTTGGGCTCGGAGGTCGCAAATGTTGGTCGCCGGCATCGTTCTCGGTCTCATTGCACTGGCCATCTACGCACTGGCCCGAACCTCGACGGTTACTCGGGGGACCGGTACGTCGCTACGACGAACGGCCTCGAGTCACGTCAACGTGAACGGCTCGCCCAAACGGGCCTACCCAACAATGGAGGCCGCGCGCGAGGTAGCGCGACAGCAAAGCGCCTCGACGAGCCAGACAATGTCCGCCTACAAATGCGGTACCTGTAAGAACTTTCACATCGGGCACTCATGACGGACCGTAAGTTGACGTCTGACCGCCTCTTTGGCGAACGCCGACCTGCTCGACCAACTTCGGATCAAGGTCGGTCCGGAAATGCTTAGTCAATGAGGAGTCAGAACGCCGTCGGGAACTGGAACTCCTGAAGTTTCACCTGATGGAATCTGGCAACAACGTCATCACATATCGGTTGGCCCTGCCCCGACGTGACTGCGTCCTTAACGTAAACGTGACACGACGACGCGGCGAACGGGGTAAGCCCAATCTGCCCCGTCGCGCGCGGTGCTATCCGAGTTGGGTAAGCACGTTGCGGGTGATCTGCTCAATCTGAACGTCGCGTTCGGCGAGGCCGTGCGCCCAATCGGTTGAACCCGACGTCACCACCGTGGCTCCGGCATCGTTGGTATACGCGCCCAACACCGCGTGCCCATGACGGATCCGGTCCATCGCGGCAACGTCGCGAGTACCGAAAACCCGCGACGCGATGTACTCCAACTCACTCGGTTCGCCGTGCTTTGGTGGGCGCGGAGACGTTTCGTGCGTGAAATGTCTCGTCGGGCAGGTAGCCAGAATCTCGAAGGTGGCCGGGGTGCCGTCTTCTCCCGTGGGGTACGGCAGTCCGTCGCGATAGGTAAAGGCACAGCCGTCGCATTCGTAACCAACCACGGTCGCGTTCGATCCCAAGACGTCGCCGTAGCTGAGTCCGGTGTCAGCAAAAATCCAATGATCGGCTCGATGCACGGTATAGCCACCAAGTCCGGCCGGCACGTTGCGCCCAATTCGGTGATAGCCACCGCGCGTGAAGGTGACTCCCGTCATGGCGTTTTCCGGTCGCCCGACGAGCACGTCGGACCAAAAGGTTGTGACTTCGGCTGCACGTGGAGTCCCCGCGAGCGGGTCGTCTCTGAAGAATCCCTTGTAGCCGACGATCACGTCACCTTCGACTCCTTCACGACGCACTTGCCACAGCGAAGTGTTGCCGGAAAAGAAAGCCGCGTTCCCACCACGCTCGATGAAGCCTTCGACGGTGTCGCGCATCCCCTTCGACCAGTACTCGTCGTGGCCGACGGACAGGTACAAACTTGCATTCGCCAGTACTTCTGGGTGATCTTCCAAGTCAGCGTTCGTGCACACACCAATCTCGAAACCTTCGCGCTCTGCCCACGCAAGAAATGGTTGCTCCCAGTCGGGCCAACCGGCCGAACCGGCGTAGCCCGACAGATGATTTAGTTGGATATAGCCCACGTGACTGGCGTTCTGGGGATCGGGAGCACCGGTGCCGGTGACGCGACGACCCTTTCCGAGTGGCTTATGAAGATAACCGGGCGACATCGGTCGTTGCATTGCGACTTTCGTTCCTCCGGTGTAGAGGTTCGAGCCTCCGAAATCGTTGTAGGCGTGCCACGTGTTCGTTGCTAACACCACGACTATCCGCTCGCCAGCCTCGGGGCGCACTACGAAAAAGGCGTAGTCGCGGCGCAGCTTGGAATCGACCTCGATCTC
>JANXXO010000007.1 GCA_025350565.1 Acidimicrobiaceae bacterium | reverse complement strand
GCTCAAGGAGCTGGCTGACGCCGGTTCTGATCCCGAGAGGGGTCGGGCGCACAGTTTCCGGTGGTTATGGCGGTGGAGATATACCTGTTCCCATTCCGAACACAGCAGTCAAGCCCACCAGCGCCGATGGTACTTGGGGGTCCCCCCCTGGGAGAGTAGGTCGCCGCCGGGATTTCTTGAAAGGCCCCCACTTCGGTGGGGGTCTTTCGCTGTCCTTAGTGCGACGCGAAGTAGAGGCCCGCGAGACAGAGGTCAATCGCGAACTGTCCCACGCGAACGAGACCGTGAGGCCCCAACAACTGGCTAAGGTGCCTCGGCATCGTGACGCGCCGAGCGCAGTCTTTCGCGTGGACGCTTAGCGAACGCGGGCGTCGTGACGGGCGCGCAGGATCTCCTCGACGGTTTCGTCGGGAGTCTGTGCCGACGTATCGAGCCAGAGACCCACGCGCGACGTCTCGTTCACGAAGTCTTCGCACAACTGCTCGACGTCCCACGCGCCGTAGTCGACTCTTTCGCGGTCGCGCGCCCGTTGCGCGACGACGTCGGGGCGCGGATTCAACACCACGACGTACAGCGGGGAGATTTCGAGACGCCCAATGACGTTCGAGAGTGCCGAGCCGGCGTAGATGTCCTGGAGAATCACGGTGAAGTCGTCGCGCCAATACTCATTGGCCGTGTTCGCCGCAATTCGTTGGCGCAGGTCCAACTGACGAAACGCCTCGTCGCCGAGGGGCTCTTCAATGGGGTCTCGCCCGTTAACAATCATGGTTCGAAAGGCGTCACCCTGGAGGTGCACACTGCGTGGGAAACGCTGCGCCAACAGTTCCGCCACCGTGGACTTGCCCGCCGCCATGACCCCCGTCAGCACGAAGCCAACGGCCGGCTCGTAACGTTGATGTTGCTCGGCCGAAGCCTCGAGTTTCAGGTTTCGCGGCGCGACGAAGGACACTAGGCGCGAAGTCCGCGGTAGCCGTCGAACACTCGCCGTGCTCCGCGCGCCCCTAATTGGGCTCGGCACCACCGGGAAGGTGAGGCGGCCGCTGTCGCGTAATGAAAGTCACGGTCGATGATCACTGGTGGGGCCAGACCGACGACGGCACGAAGACGTCGCCACGCATCAAGAGACGGGCCGTGCGCATCAAGGCCGCGCGATGGACCTCGATGGCGTCACCGTCGCTCGTGACGTCGAGCGTGACCGAGAAGTGGCCGCTGGGATGTTCAATGTCCAGCACCTCGTGGTCACCGGCTTCGGCGCCCGCCACCTCGTAGGCGACCGAACCCGGCAGCCGACAGGCCGTGGCGACCGATACCGCTCCAAACACGCCAATGGCGTCGTGGATCCGGTGAGGGATGAACGTGCGCGTGGAGATCGTGCCACCGTGGCGCGCCTTGGCCAACAGACACATCTTGGGCACGGTGGACGCCGCCACATCACCGAGGTTCATCAGTTCGCCGGCGCGCAACCGAATCGCTTCCACCAGTGCGCACGCCTCTTCGTTGGCTTCGATCTCGGCCGGATCTTCGTAACCGGTAAGACCGACGCTTTCGGCCGCGAGACAAACAACCGGCATGCCGTTATCGATGCAGGTCACGCGAACGTCGTTGATCACGTCGCTGACCTGACCGGTGGGCAAGAGTGATCCGCAACTCGAGCCCGCGATATCGAGGAACTCAATGGCGACGGGCGCGTGCGTGCCGGGAACGCCGTCGATGTGCGTCGTGCCGTCGTAGCGCACACGACCGTCGGGCGTTTGTACGGTGGCCACGGCTAACGTACGGCTGTTTTCCATCCAGATGCGAACGGGCGTGGTGGGACCCGACACCGCGACCAGGCCCTCTTCAATGGCGAAAGGTCCCACGCCCGCGAGGAGGTTGCCACAGTTCTGGTTGTCCGACACTTGGCCGCGGTCGGGCCACACCTGAAGGAAGAGATAGTCGACGTCGGCGCCTTCACGCAGCGACGCCCGAATGACTGCGACCTTGGACGTCAAGGGATCACCGCCTCCCATCCCGTCGATCTCTCGTTGGTCGGGCGAACCCATGGCCGCGAGGAGCACCGCGTTTCGCGTCGGCTGGTCGTGGGGGAGGTCACCAGCGTGAAAGTAGAGCCCCTTCGATGTCCCGCCGCGAATGACGGAGCATCGAATGGGCATCTGTGAACTCATGTGGAGGCTCCCTCGTCGTAGACGAGGCCGCGCTGCGCCAGTTTCTCGCGCATGGCGTAGAGATCCAGACCACTTTCACCGTTGGCCAGCCGCGCACGCTTCTCTTTTTCGTTGGCTTCGCGACGTCGAGAGGCCTCGAGGACAGCGAGAGCGTCTTCGCGGCGCACGACCACCACGCCGTCGTCGTCAGCGATCACGACGTCACCGGGCCTCACGTACACTCCCGCGCAGACAATAGGGACCTGCACGTTGCCGGGCGTCTCTTTCACGGTGCCTTGTGCGCTCACCGTCTTCGACCACACGGGAAAGTTCATGGCGGTGAGTTCGACCACGTCACGAACGCCGGCGTCGATGACCAGTCCGCGCACTCCGTGGGCCACCAGACTCGTCGCGAGCAGTTCGCCGAAGTAGCCGTCGTCACACGGACTGGTGGGCGTGACCATCAGCAGGTCGCCCGGTTTCGCCATTTCTGCGGCCACGTGAATGGACCAATTGTCGCCGGGCGCAACGTCGCAGGTGAGTGCGTTACCAGCGATCCGTACCGGTCGATAGATGGGACGAAGCCGTGGCGCCAAGAGCCCCGTGCGACCTTGCGCTTCGTGAATGGTGGCCACGCCGTACCGCGCCAGAGCGTCCACCGTGTTGATATCTGTACGTGGTGTGTTCCTTACCGCTACGGCCATTGGTCCCCCGAGTTGTCGGCTGTATCTCGACATCGTGAGCACAGCGACGAAGTATGTCGTTCTGCGCACACACTAAGCCAGCGCCCAAGGGCGTCGAGTACACGGACCGTCGTCGCGCATTGCGGCGGTGCCACTCCTTCGATCTGTCGACCCGGTGACACCAAAAGGGGTACAAGGCAATGTCGGCTTGGGCCGTGACCCACTGGGTTTCGGTGCAGGCGTCAAGGTTCGCGTGGCCGCCCATTCGTGAACCGTTGCCGCTGTCGCCAACACCGCCAAAGGGAATGGTGGCCTCGTCCGCGGGCGTCGCGTCGTTGATGTGAATGGCGCCGGTTGGAATGCGACGGGCCAGCTCCAGGGCGCGCAGTCCGTCCCCGGAAATGATGCTGAGTGAAAGTCCGTAGGGCGATGCTGAGGCCATCGCCACGGCCTCGTCGATTGTCGAATACGACACCACCGGCGCCACGAGCCCAAAGACCTCCTGGCGGTAGGCAGGGGAGGCCACCGGTACATTGGTCAACACCGTCGGGCGGTAGAACAGCTCCTCGTACGTTCCTCCGGCGGCCAAAGTGGCACCGGCGGCGACCGAGTCGGTCACCATCGCGTGGACCCGGTCGCGTTGGGTTTCGTCAATGAGTGGCCCGAGCGCGACGTGGCCACTCATGGGATTGCCGACGGGAAGTCGATTGGCGTGCTTCACCAGTAGTGCGGCGTAGGCGTTGGCGACTTTGGCGTCCACGAGGTGGCGCCCCGTCGTCATGCAGATTTGCCCTTGGTGCATGAAGGACCCGAAAGCCCGACGGTCGCCGCTTTTTCGACGTCGGCGTTGTCCATGATGATCATCGCCGAGTTGCCGCCCAATTCCAGGTGCACCCTCTTGAGGGAATGCCAAGGCGTCGGCGTGAACAGCGCCACCTGCGCGCGCTCGAGAAGATTCCACAAAAAATTCGCGCCTAGTAGCATTGCACGGTGCCCGCATCTAAACCCACCCCTCGTCGCGCCTCCGGGGGCGCCGCGCCCGTGAAGGGTTCGGGACCGGGCGAGGATCGAAAACCCCCTGCCCGTACGGGAAAACTGGCCCCTCGGGGCGCCGCGACCGCACGCACTCCGCGCGACGGCGCCCGCGCCTCCGGGGCTGCACGTACGCCACGCGACGGCGCCGAGCGACGTCTCGAGCGGGGTAGTAGCGACGCACGGCCGCGCCGCGCCGCGCCCCGAACCAGCGATGAGCGACCGGTGCGACGTGACCGCGACGAACGAAGTTCGCGCGCCGACGAGCGCGGTGAGCGACGACCACGACCAAGTAGTGCTGGACGAGAGGCCCGACCGGGGGGACCGAGCACTGGTCGCGGAGCCCCAACGCGGGCCGAGGAATTCTCCAAACGCCCACGAGAGGGCGGCTACCGCGCCGCCCCGAGTGACCGACCTCGTCGAGGCGGCGACGAGACGCGCCCGTCTCGGACGCGTCCAGACGACCGCGACGACCGCGGTCGTCGACCGAGTCTGCCCCCGCGTGGGGGACGCCCCGGCGCTCGCAGCGCCGAGCGCGACGAACGACCGCGGCGTCCTACGAGTGCGCGATCGGACCGTCGACCCCGCGACCTGACCCCCGAAGAGATTGAGCGGGCCAAGGCGGATTCCTACGGGCGCGCCAAGGGTTGGGGCGGCGTGGCTCGAAAGGGTGGCGCCCATATCTCGTCCACCGGCCAAGCCATGGAGGTCACACCGAGCACCGGACGCAAGCCCGACCGGATGTCGACCTGGGAACAAGAGGTGCGTCCGGCGAGGGTCGCCCCGGTCGCCAGCTCCAAGCCCAAAGCGAAGTACGCCCTGCCGGGTGACATAGCGGCCGACGTCCGAAAGGCCTTCATTGGCACGTCGTACATGCGAGAGAAGATGGTCATCACGCTGACGCGCGCCGCCGAGGCCTACGACCGCAAGCGTTACGAAGAGGCCCTACGTCTCGGGCGCCTGGTCGCCGACGCCGTACCCGGGGTGGCTCCGGTGCGCGAACTCACCGGGCTCGCGGCCTACCGCGCCGAGCGCTGGAAAATGGCGAAGATTCACCTTCGTGCCCATTTCTCCATTACCGATGACCCCGAACACCTCCCGCTGGTGATGGACTGCGACCGCGCCGTGCTCCACTACCGCGCCGTGGAAAAGACCTTCGCCGAATTGGAAGAAGCTGAACCAACGGCCGAGGTCCTGGCCGAAGGTCGCATCGTCATGGCGTCGGCCTGGGCCGATCAGCGCCTCTACGCCGAAGCGATCGCCCTGTTGACCAAAGCGGGCGCGACGAAACAGTTACGAAACCCGAGTTACCGTCACGTCCGACTCTGGTACACCTTGGCTGACGTCTTTGATCGGGCGGGCGACGTCACCTCGGCCCGTGAGCTGTTCGCTCGCGTCGTGATTGCCGAACCCGACGCCTACGACGCCCAAGCGCGTCTGGCCGAACTCGGATCAACGGCACCCAAGAAGAACCGCAAGCGACGCACCACGCCGGTATCGAAAAAGAAACTGGCCGATTAACTCATCGCCGCCATGGCGGCGGCCAAGCTGATGTCGGTGCCCCGGGTGTCACCCACCAGTCCGCTCTGCATCTTGTTCATCATGTAGGCAATGGTGAGATTGAGGTCCTGATCCATCATGATCAGCGAACCGCCGTAGCCACCCCAGTAACAACCCCGAGGACCAATGGGTACGTCGTTGCTCGCCAGTCCGTACCCGAGCCCGAAGGCCAGGTCGACCCCGAGCACCTGGTCGACGCCACTCACTTGACGTTGGAAGATCTTGTCGCCGGTGGACTCCCGGAAGAAGCGATGGCCGTTGGCATGTCCGTTGTTGGCGATGATCTGTTGGATGGTCGCTACTGAGAGGGCATTGCCGTGACCGTTGGCCGCGGGGATCTCCGCTTCTCGCCACCAACGTTGGTGCGGCATCAGGGCGTCGACGGGCGGTTGGGTGAGGGTGCGCACGGCGATGGAGTCGGGTGCCACGCCACTGAAGTCCTCGGGCGGAGGGGGCATCACCAAACTGACGCGTTCTTCTTCCGATTCGGGCAGTCCAATGAAGAAGTCCGCGTGCAACACGTCGGCGACTTCGCTCTTGAAGAATTGGCCGAGCGTGGTGCCGGTAATGCGACGAACCACTTCACCGATCAAGAAACCTTGACTGACCGCGTGATAACCCGACTTGGTGCGATCGTCCCACCACGGTTTTTGCGCGGCCAGGAGCGACGTCGCGAGTTCCCAATTCGCGAGGTCCTGGGCCTGCAGGGGCTCTTGCCAACCGGAGAGCCCGGCCGTGTGGTTCATGAGGTGACGTACTTCGATGTCCTCTTTGCCGTTCGCTTTGAACTCGGGCCAGTACGAGCTCACCGGAGCGTTGAAATCCAACTCACCGCGGTCGGCGAGCATGTGGGCCACGAGGAAGGTCATGGTCTTGGTGGTGGACCACACGTTCACCAGCGTGTCTCGCTCCCACGGCTCAGTTTTCGCCTCGTCTTTCCACCCGCCCCAAAGATCGACGACGAGTTCACCTTGGTGAAAGATGGCAATCGAGGCGCCCACGTCCGCCCCCGACGCGAGGCTGCGATCAAAGACGTCGATGAGTCGCGCGAACTTGTCCGTGGTTGATCCGTGCACCTGCGTCATTGACATCCCCTTTGGCAACCTTTCGTCGACACTATCTCTACGTCGTGGAGCTCGTCAGCCTGCCAACCGGAGTGTGTCCCGCGGCCGGATGCTGTCACGCCAGACGGCGCAACGCTTCGGCGGTGCCGATCAAGTGCTTAACGACGCGAGTATCAGGGGCTCGAACCGTTTCGCGCCCGGTCGTCGTGCGCTGTCCATCTTGTAGCCTTGAACAATGGACATTGCTTCACTTTTGGGTGACGAAGCGTCATCACTGCTCGATCACCAGGCCACCGCTTTTCCGAAGGAACTGCTCACACTTCCTGGTCCGGACTACATCAATGACGTCTTTACGCTGAGCGACCGCACCCCGACCGTTCTTCGAAACCTCGCCACGCTGCACGGGCACGGCCGCCTCGGTGGCACGGGCTACCTCTCCATTCTTCCGGTCGACCAAGGTATCGAGCACTCGGCCGCGGCGTCATTCTCGCCCAATCCCGAGTACTTCGATCCCGCACGACTATGTGACCTCGCCATCGAGGCCGACTGCAACGCCATTGCCTCCACCCTCGGCACGCTGGGCTCGATATCGCGCCGTTACGTGCACAAGATCCCCTTCATCGCGAAGTTGAACCACAACGATCTCTTGCGTTACCCCAATTCGTACGACCAGCGGATGTTCGCCTCAGCGCAACAGGCATCGGACCTCGGTGCCGTCGGCGTTGGAGCCACGGTCTACTTCGGCTCGGAGGGTTCCGTTCGCCAGCTCGAAGAGGTGCGCGCCGCCTTCCAAGAGGCGCACCGACTGGGCATGTTCACCGTGCTCTGGTGTTACTTGCGCAATGACGCCTTCGTGAAGGACGGCGTTGATTATCACCTCAGCGCCGACCTGACCGGTCAGGCGAACCACCTGGGCGTGACGATTGAGGCCGACATCATCAAACAGAAGCAACCGGAGAACAATGGTGGCTACAACGCGGTCAAGTTCGGAAAAACCAGCCCACTGGTCTATTCGCGACTAACGACCGACAACCCCATTGACCTCACGCGCTGGCAGGTCGTCAACTGTTACGCCGGGCGCATTGGACTGATCAATTCGGGCGGCGAGGCCAAGGGCGACAACGACCTGGCCGGCGCAGTGCGCACGGCAGTGATCAACAAGCGCGCCGGCGGCCAGGGACTCATCTTGGGTCGCAAGGCCTTCCAACGGCCCATTAGTGAGGGCGCCGCGTTGGTGCACGCGGTACAAGACGTGTACTTGAATCAGTCGATCACCGTCGCCTAGCACTACGGTGCTGAGATGAGCCCGCAAGCGACCACCGACGCGGGTTGGTGGACGTGGCCGAACCTCATCACGGCCATTCGACTGGCCCTGATACCGGTCTTCGTATGGCTGCTCTTCGGCACCGATCACTGGGCGATCGCCGCGTGGTTGCTCGCGTCACTCGGCGCCACTGACTGGATCGACGGTTTTCTCGCTCGTCGACTCGACCAGGTCTCGACGGTTGGCAAGATCATCGATCCCGTCGCCGATCGCGTCCTCGTCATCACCGGGCTGCTCTGCGTGGCGGGCGCCGGGGGCGTGCCGTGGTGGTTCGCAGCAGCGACCTTGGCGCGCGAGTTGATCGTGTCGCTCCTCACAGTGGGCTTGGCCGCGCTCGGCGCGGCGCGCATTGACGTCATTTGGTGGGGGAAGGTCTCGACGTTCGCCCTGATGACGAGTTTCCCCCTCTTTTTGCTCACCACCAATCCCCACCGGGCGCCTTTATCAACGTGGCAGCACGACGTGCGCTTCGCGTGCTGGATCCTCGGACTGGCCGGACTGGCCCTCGCCTGGATCGTGCTGATTGGTTACGTGCGCCCCGCCCTCGAGGCACTGCGCACGGGACGTCAGGGTCGAAAAACCTTGTAAGTTTGCCGCATGTTGATACCTTCTGAACTTCGATATTCCAGCGACCACGAATGGGCCCGGGCCAGCGGTGAGGTCGTACGCGTGGGCATCACCGATTACGCGCAAGACGCCCTGGGTGACGTGGTCTTCGTGGAGTTGCCGAAGGTGGGTCTCGTCGTCGGCGCACACGGAGCGCTCGGCGAAGTGGAGTCCACGAAATCGGTCTCGGAGATCTACTCGCCGGTGAGCGGCACGGTGAGCGCGGTGAACGACACACTCGCCACCACGCCGGAATCGGTCAACACCGACCCGTACGGCGAAGGTTGGATTTGCGAGATAACGACCGCGGACAGCTCCGAGTACGACGCGCTGCTGGACGCCACGGGCTACGAAGCACTGACCAACAACTGACCCCGACGAGGGTTCTCGAAGTTAACTAGTGTGAAGCCGATGAACTGCCGTCGATGTGGAGAGATACTCAACGCCAATGCGAATTTTTGTTGGTCGTGTGGAGCCCCACAACACGAGGCCAGTTCTCCCGAAACGGTGGCCGTGCCCGTGGTCAGTGCCAACGAAGCGTTACATCCCGGCACGACGCGTGGACCCAATGGTGAACACGGCGACGAGCTCGTCATCGCCGCCGGACTAGACGCCGGGAATCGCATTGAACTCACGGCGGAGATCACGTCGGTCGGTCGACACGAGAAGAGCGACCTACTGCTCGACGACGTTTCCGTCTCACGCCACCACGCGATCTTCACGCGCACCGGCAGCGGGCGGATCACCCTGCGCGACCTGAATTCCCTGAACGGGACCTACGTGAACGGTACGCGGGTCGAAGAGACGACCCTCCATTCGGCTGACGAAGTGCAAATCGGTAAGTTTAAGTTGGTGTTTTGGGAGGCGACTCGATGAATGGCAATCAGGGCATAATGCGTATTGGTGAGGTACACGCCCAACTCCGCAAGAATTTCCCTGATATTGAGCTCTCCAAGATTCGCTACTACGAGGACAAGGGTCTCGTGCAGCCGAGTCGCAGTCGCAAGGGTTACCGTCTCTATTCTGAGCGTGACGTCGACTGTCTGCGCGAAGCCGTTCGCCTGGCCCAAGAAGAGTTCGTGCCGCTTCGCGTGGTGCGACTTCGTCTGATCGAGCAAGGACTCTTAAAAGACCTGCCGGTGGTGGCGAGTGCTCGCCACGCCGCGCGCGACGCGGTCACCAACATCGTGTCTATTCCCGCGCCCGACCCGGCGCGACCGGCCCCTCGTGCGAACCTCAAGGTCGTGGCGGCGCTCGAGGTGGACGACGCGAGCAGTGACCAGCAGTACTTCACCATGTCGGAGTTTCTCGGCGCGACGGGGTTGTCGTCGTCGACGGTGCATACCCTCCACGCTCTCGGCCTCTTGGCGCCGGTGTCGCTCGGTCACGAAATTGCTTTCACGCAGTTCGACCTGCGCGCGGCGACCTGCGCGAGCGCGTTGCTCGAACGTGGACTCGACGTGCGACTCCTCGGTTCACTTCGCCGGGTGGCCGAACGCGAGGTCGGACTGGTGAACGACCTGAGTGTTCCACTTCGCTCGCGCGCGGGCGGTCTCTCGGGCGAACAGGCCCAGAGCGTGACGGTCGAATTGGCCGGGGAAGTGAGTGCTCTTCGCGAGGTGCTCTACCAACGTGCGTTGCAGGAATACCTCTGCAACTAGGCGCGAAAATTTGACCCCTTGCCGTCTAGGCTGGTGTCATGGTTGAAGTCGTTCTTCGCGCGGTTCGTGTTGACGTGGGATCGTCGACACCACTGTTGTTGCTCGAAGAGGTGGCCGGCACGCGCGTGCTGCCCATCTTCATCGGGGCACCCGAGGCGACGGCCATTGCCTACGCACTGCAAGGACTGAAAGCCCCTCGCCCCATGTCGCACGATCTTCTCGGGAACGTCATCATTGCCCTGGGTGCCCAGCTCTTCGCCGCCGAGATCACCGAGCTGCACGACAACACCTTTTACGCCAATCTGCGATTGCTGCGCGACCGCGAAGAAATCAACGTCAGTGCCCGACCGAGCGACGCCGTTGCACTCGCGTTACGCGTCGGTGCGCCGATTCTGGTGAACGACGATCTCATGGCCGCCGAAGGCAAAGTGATGGACCTTGAATTCGACGAGGGTGAGATGGACGACGACGTCGACGGCGACGCCGAGAGCGAACCAGCCAACGAGGCCGACCTCGTCGCCGAGTTGCGAGAGTTTCTCGACACGATTCGGCCCGAGGACTTTGGTCAGTGAGACGTGGATTAATTTCGGTCGCAATCTTCGTGGCCTTCGTCGCTATCTATACGATCAGTCGTCACGCCACGAGTCCCACCACCACCACGACCACTCTGCAGGTCGCGGCGAGCACCACCACCACGGTCGCCACCCCCACCACCACCAGTACGGTATCGAGCGCCGCCCTGTGTCAGGGGAGCGACTTTTCGGGCGTCTACAACGAGGGACAGGGCGCCGGCGGCACCGTCTACGCGAGCGTCACGCTGACCAAGGCCACCCCGGGCACCTGTTCGGTGCAGGGATGGCCGGTGCTCACATTGCAAGATAAGACCGGCGCTATCTTGCCTATCGCGCTGAGCGATACTCCCTCCAGTAACAGTGCCGTACAGTTCCCGACGACCAAAGCGAACCACCGACCGACCCTGCTCGCCTTGCAGCAAGGTTCGGCGACGAACTTCTCGTTGGCCTATTCCGATGTGCCGACCAATAACACGGTCTGCGACAATGCGCTGACGGTGAACGTGCAGTTTTCCAAGGGGGGATCGGCCGCGCCCTTGACGCCGCCGTCGCCCGTGCAGCCGTGCGACAACGGCAAGGTGTGGATCAGCCCCTTCTATTAGGACTGACGGTCCCTGAACCGCTGACGCAACGCGAGGTCAGTGACCGTTCGGGTCGACGAGGAACCGGCCCCGCGTGGCCCCGCGACGCACGTCGTCGAGCGCTTGTACCAGCTCCTCCAGCGTGACCACGTGGTCAGTGAGCGGCGCGAAATCAATCGAGGGCGCGACCTCGCCGAGAGCGCGCCACACCCGCGACCTCGTCGCCGGGGTTGCGTCCACCGAGTCGATACCGAGCAGTCCCACGGACCGGGTGATGAAGGGATAGACGGTCGTCGCGAACTCGGCGCTCGCCACGAGACCACTGGCCGCGACCGCGGCGCCGTAGCGAAGGGATCGAAGAATCGAGGCCAAGGTGGCGCCGCCGACGCAGTCAATCGCGCCGTCCCAACGTTCGGTGCCGAGTACGCGTCCCGGTTGGTCACTTAGTTCGTCGCGACCAATGACGCTGACAGCGCCGCGATCGAGCAACCACTGCGACTCCTGCGAACCGGTTGAGGCGACAGCTCGGTAGCCCATGACCGCGAGGAGCGTCACGGCGAGCGAGCCCACCCCGCCCGTCGCTCCGGTGACCAACACCTCGCCGCCGTCACGCAGTCCACGGTCCTGGAGCGCCAAGATGCTCTCCATGGCGGTGAAGCCGGCCGTGCCGATGACCATCGCGTCGCGGGTCGATATGGCGTCCGGCAGGGGCGAGACGTAACGCGAGGGCGCGTAGGCGAACTGCGCGAATCCGCCGTCACGGGCCACGCCGAACGGGCCACCGTGGAGCGCGACGCGCGTACCGACGACGAGTTCGGGGTCACTCGACGCCACGACCGTACCGGCCGCGTCGACGCCTCCGGTGAGTGAGGGGACGCGGCGCACGCGACTCTTCGCGCTCGCCACCATGACGTCCTTGAAGTTGATGCCACTGAAGTCGACCTCGACGAGTAGGTCGGTGGCGTCGAGCGCCACCGGTTCGACGTCACGAACCTCGAGGGCGAGCGTGTTGCCAACTTCACTGATGACAAAGGCGCGCATCACGTCACCTTACGAGCCCCGTTCGCCCCGTTGCGCGTACCATGAGCGTGATGACGGTACTCGAGCTCAACGGCCATCCGACCTGGGTCCGCCTTCCCAAAGGCAAAGGCCAGACGGTCGTGTTGTTGCACGGTGGCATGAGCAGTAGCGCCAGTCTGTTGCGGGTCCTCGGCCCGGCGCTGTCCACCAAGTACCGGGTGGGCGCGTTCGACCGTCGCGGACACGGACGCACGGCCGACACCGACGAGCCCTTCTCCTACAGCGCCATGGCCGATGAGACGATTGCCTTCCTCGAACATCTCGACCGCCGGGTGCACGTCATTGGCCACAGTGACGGGGGCAACGTGGCCCTGTTCGTCGCCATGCGCCGTCCCGATCTTCTTCGTCGCGTGGTGGTCGTGGGCGCGAACTATCACCACGAGGGCCTGATGCCCATGCCCACCTTCGATACGCAAAGTCAGGAGTTCGCCACCTGGGCCGAGCGGTTCGGGGAGTTCTCGCCCGACGGCGCCGATCACGCGAAAGTGGTGGAGGCCAAGACCACGGTGATGACGTTCTCCGAGCCCACCTTCTCGGTCGCGGACCTCTCGACCATTCCCGTGCCGACCCTCGTGATGGCCGGCGACGATGACGTGGCGACCCTTCGGCACACCTGTTCGATGTACGAAGCACTCCCCGAGGGCCAGTTGGCGATTGTGCCCGGTACGTCGCACCAACTGCTGAAGGAGCGAACCAAGGTGTGCCTCGGCATCATTCGCCACTTCCTGGCGATGAAAGAGCGGCCGGTCACCTTCATGCCCATTCGCCGACTGGCCACGGACGTCAACGATTGAGGAGTTCGTGCTCGGCGCCGATGAAGTCAGTACAATTGCTCCAATGCTGACGCGGCTTTCACTCGCGCGCACCCGTCTCGAACTGTGGTGGGGAGCGCTGGGCGGACTAGGAAGCGACGCACTGTTGTACGGACTGGCCGCGGTCTTTGCGCTCGGACTCGGGCTCACCTCCAAGGAACCGGCGCAGTGGCAGTGGGGCTATTTGGCCTTCGTCCCCTACGCTGCCGTCGCCGTGGTCGCGCTCATGCTCGACCGACTGCGTTTGCAACGAACGTTAATGGTCCGCGCCGGTCTGCTCGGACTCGTGTTGCTGGGTTCGGTGGCCATTCCTCTCGGCCTGGAGACGAAGTGGCGCGTTGCCCAACCAGAGGTCGGGGTCATTCACCGGGCGGGTGACTACCTCAGCCGGGGTAAGGACCCGTACTCCTCGTACTACAAGCACGGGAAATTGGTCAATCCGATTCACGGCCAACCGGCTTACGAATCGTTTTTCCCGTACTTCCCCTTGATGGGCGTCTTCGGACTCCCATCGGCCGAGACCCATCAAGGTAAGGGTCTCACTGATCCGCGCATCGCGATGTCCCTCTTGACCTTGATGGCCAGCTGTTTGGCCCTGGGTCTCCTACGGGCGTCGGGACAAAAGAAGATTCGCGTCGCTCAATTCCTCTTGGCGCTGCCGACCGGGGCACTGTTCTTATCGACCGGCGGTGACGACATGCCAATTCTTGCGCTCATGCTCCTCGGCGTGGTCGCCTTGCAACGACGCCGGAACAATTTCGCCGGGATCAGTTTTGGTTTGGCCGCGGCGATGAAACTGACCGCGTGGCCCCTGGCCATGGGCGCGCTGCTCGTGGCCCGAGACGACAAACATCGATCGGCGTGGTGGCGGGTCGGTGGTTGGTCCGCGGCGATCATCCTGGTCACCGTGGCCCCCTTCGCCGTGCGCCAACCGTGGGCCTTCATGTCCAACGTCTTCGCATTCCCATTGGGCCTCACCGGCGTCACCTCGCCGGCGGCGAGTGCGCTTCCCGGACACATCCTGACCACGCTGTGGGCGCCACTCGGTCACGTACTCGCGCCAGTGACGTTTCTCATCGGGGGCTACTTCCTCGCGAAGTACGTGCGCGCGCACGCGCCGCTCTCGCTCTCAACGCTTCTGGCGATGCTCAGCCTCGTCTTTCTCACGATGATGTGCGTGGCCTCCGCGACGCGGGTGGGCTACGTGATCTATCCGCTCAACTTCGCGCTGTGGTCGTGGGCCTGTCAAGAGACGGTCGTCGAATCATCCGAATCACCAGAGTCGGTCGACTTTGAGGCAATCGCCGAACCGGTGGCGAAGGTCGAACCGGAGCTTCAGACCGTTTCTGAGTTCTGATAGATCCGGAACGTCCAATAGGTCACATTCTTCGTGGTGGACGTGATGGTGACGCCAGCCACCCAGTAGAAGCCGTCGTTCCCCGCCTTTTGGAATAGTTCTTGCGGTGCGCCGTTACTCGCACCGTGCGAGAAGAGCGACCAGCCCCTCGGTTCTAGCTGCGAGGTATAAAAAGCGAGGAGTGATCCGCTCGACGCGCGGGTAACGACGGGCTCCAGGCAGTCGAACGAGCCCGCCCCGGCGTTGGGAATCGTGGCGCCCTTTTGCGTTGACGTTCCCGTCGGCACGACGAAGGCGTCGCTGATGTTGGAGGGAATCTCTGACGTGTGACGGCAATAATTCAGCACGGCGGCCGACGGCGACTTGGTCAGGCCCCCGACCACCACCACCGGAATCGTGGACGGCGTCGCCGTCACCCCTTGGTTGGACGCGACGTTGATCACCATGAAGACGACGAGCATCAGCACGGCCAGACCGAGGACCGCCGCTGCGGGCAGGATGCTGGTGGTGGTCGTGAGCGGCGCTCGAGGTTGATCGCTCATTCTCCCCATCCCAGATGGTCGATGGGACCGCGACCGCGGCCGAGTTTCCAGTTGGCGGCACTGGTCAACGCAGCTAGCACGAATGACTTGGCGTCTCTGGTGGCGTCGGGGACGCTTCGCCCGAGAGCCAGTCCGGCGCACAGGGCGGCCGAGAGTGAGCATCCGGTGCCGTGGTCGTTGGTGGTGTCCACGCGCGCGGCGTCGAAGAGTACGACGTTGTCTCGCGACACCAGCACGTCGGGCGCGCGCTCGTCGTCGGGGGACGAATCGGTGAAGTGTCCGCCCTTGACCAGCACGTAGGTGGGTCCGAAGGAAAGGATCGTGACGCCGAGCGCCACCATGTCGTCGTGGCTCTTCACGTCGTGAACGTCCACGCCACAGAGGATGGCCGCTTCGCGCAGATTGGGGGTCACCACTTCGGCGAACCTCAACAGGGCATCGCGATAGGTCTCGACCCCACCTTCTTGCATGAGGACCTGACCACTGGACGCGACGAGGACGGGGTCGACCACGAGATGGGGGAGTAGACCTTCGCTCGCCAGTCGCGCCACCCGCTCGACGGTGGCCGGTTGCGCCAACATGCCGGTCTTGACGCTGCAGATCTCAAAGTCGCTCACCACGCTCAGTACTTGGGCGACCACGGTGTCGGGCTCGACGTGGGCGACGGCGGTCACCTCGAGGGTGTTCTGGGCCGTGACCGCGGTGATTGCCGTCGTGGCGTGTAAGCCAAACGCGCTGAAGGTTCGCAGGTCGGCCTGTACGCCAGCCCCGCCGCCCGAATCCGAGCCGGCGATGGAAAGAACGCTCAGCGGTTGCACTTAGACCACCTTAGTTTCGCCGTCGAAGCGGTTAGTACGCTGGCGACGTGGGAGATCTCTTTCAAGTGGGTTCGGTTAGTTCAACGTCGCGCCTCGTCGTCGGCACTGGGGGCTTTCGCTCGATGGACGTACTCGCCGCCTCGCTGGTCGCCTCCGAGGCGACCATCGCTACGGTAGCCCTTCGCCGGGTGGATCCTAAGGTCGAAGGATCGATCTACGACTTGCTCGGCCGATTGAACTTTTCGCTGCTGCCCAATACCGCTGGCTGTTTTAGTGCCGCCGAGGCCGTCAAAGTCGCCGAACTGGCCCGCGAAGCCTTCGAGACCAATATTGTCAAGCTCGAAGTGATTGGTGACGACGTGACGCTGTTGCCCGATACCACCGAGACGCTGCGCGCGGCCGAGCAACTGGTGCGCGGCGGCTTCGAAGTGTGGGTCTACACCAGCGATGACCTCATTGTGGCGCAACGACTCGAGCAGCTCGGCTGCGTGGCCGTGATGCCGCTCGGTTCGCCCATTGGTTCGGGGCTCGGCATCAGGAACCCGCACGCCATTGCCCTTATCTGCGAGCGCGTCAACGTGCCGGTCCTGCTCGACGCCGGCGTCGGTACGGCCTCGGACGCGGCCTTGGCGATGGAATTGGGCTGCGACGGGGTGCTCGCCGCCTCGGCAATCAACCGGGCCCTCGATCCCGCCACGATGGCCGAAGCGATCCGCGACGGAGTGAAAGCCGGTTTCGGCGCCCGAAAGGCGGGGCGCATACCTCCTCGTCTGCACGCCGAAGCCTCGTCGCCCACGCTCGGGCGTCCAGATTTATTTGCCGAGTAGCCGCGGCGAAACTACACTCGTGTAGTCCATCGGGATAGTCTGAATACGCCTCGGTCGGGAGGGAAACGACAATGACAGATTCCTTAACAAGTGGATTTAGTGGCCCGATGGTCTGTCGCCTCACCGGCGTCACGTACCGTCAGTTGGACTACTGGGCGCGTACCAATCTCGTGACGCCATCAATCACCCCGGCCCAGGGAAGTGGCTCCAAGCGCAAGTACTCCTACTCCGATGTGCTCGAGGTGAAAGTGATCAAGTCGCTGCTCAACTCGGGTCTCGCGCTCACTCGCGCCCGCCAGGCCGTCGAGTGCTTGCGCAACTCGCTCGGCGCCGATCTCGCCTCCAGCAGTCTCGTGATGAGCGACGCCGGATCGGTGCTCGCGCGCGATGATGGCGACCTGGTTGACCTTCTCCGTGGGGGACAGGGCGTCTTTAATATCGTGCCGCTGGCGAACGTGGTCGCCGAACTCTCGACCACCATTCGCCTGTCACAACTCGCAACGTCGGAGAGGGAGAGCCATTCGGCGTGACCGACCCCTCGCCGATCGACGACGCTCGTCGACGGCATCCCAGTCTTGAACTTGCACCGCGCGACCAGTTTGCTCACCCCAGTGAGAAAGCGTTCGCGCGACTCTTGAATCTCTACGGTTTCGCCTGGTCCTACGAGCCGGTGGAGTTTCCCCTCGAATGGAACGATAAGGGCGAAACCGTGCGCGCCTTTCGTCCCGACTTCTACTTGCCCGAACGTCGACTGTTCATCGAACTGACCGTGCTCGAACAACGGTTGGTCACGAAGAAGAACAAGAAGGTGCGCGACTTTCGCACCCTCTATCCCGAGGTGGAACTGCTCGTGGTCTACCAACGCGACTTCGTCGCCCTGCTCCAACAACATGGTCTGGGGACTTTGGCCGGTCTCGCGGCATAAGGTGATTGAGTGACCGACCGGCGCCCCTTTCTTTACGACGCCCACGTTCGATTAGGGGCAAAAATCGTCCCCTTCGGCGGCTGGGCCATGCCGTTGCAGTACGCGAACGGCACCGTGGCGGAACACTTAGCCTGTCGAAACGACGCCGTGGTCTTTGACGTCAGTCACCTCGGCACAGTGCGCTGTGACGGCGCGAACATGTTTGACGCCTTGCAGTCCACCCTTACGAACGATCTCACGAAAGTCGCTCCCGGCCGCGCGCAGTACACCCACCTCTTGAACCACGACGGCTTCGTGGTCGATGACATCATCGTCTGGTGGGTGGGCGACCACGAGTTCGACGTCATGCCCAACGCTTCCAATACCTCCGGCGTGACCGATGCGTTACCGGGCGTCGACGTGACCTCCGAGCGCTGCATCTTGGCCGTGCAAGGCCCCCGGGCCCGCGAGAAGGCGGCAACGCTCGACCAACGATTCGCCGACGTGCAACGCTTTCGAGTGACCCGGTTCGACTTCGGGGGCGTCGAAGTGCGAGTCGCCGGTACCGGCTACACCGGCGAAGAAGGCCTCGAGATTGCCGTGCCCAACGAAGCCGCCGAAGAGATGCTCGACCGTTTGGTCGCAGCCGAGATCGTGCCCGCCGGCCTCGGCGCTCGCGACACCTTGCGCCTCGAGGCGGCGTTGCCGCTCTATGGTCACGAACTGAGCCTCTCCTCGACCACCCTCGAAGCCAAACTCGGCTGGGTGCTCGGGTGGGACAAGGAAACCTTTCGGGGTCGAGAGGCCGTGGCCGCCGAACGTGAGCGGGGCCCGGCGCGACTTCTCGCCGGCGTGAGCGTCGACGGACGCCAACCTCTGCGCGACGGTGCGCAGGTCTCGATCGACGGAACGAGCGTGGGCACCTTGACCTCGGGAAACTTCTCGCCCGTCCTCGGCCGGGGTATTGGCATGGGGCTGCTCAGTGAGCAGCTCGACGAGGGTACGCCCGTGACGGTGGACCTTCGAGGAAGAACAATTGCCGCGAACGTGACGGCGCTGCCGTTCGTGCGAAAGGTGAAGTGAGTTGGCCGACTACTTACCCCATACGCGCCAAGAGACCGACGAGATGCTGCGCTTTCTCGGCATGGACTCCATGGAGCAACTCTTCGCCCACATTCCCGCGGCCGTTCGACTGACCAGTGATCTGGACCTTGCGCCGGGGGTGAGCGAACCGGATGTCGCGGCGATCTTCGCTCAGTACACCTCAGCCAATCGCGCCAAGTTCTCCGAGATGACCTGCTTCGCCGGCGCCGGGGTCTACGACCACGAAGTGCCGGCCGTGGTGAAGATGTTGGCCGGACGTTCGGAGTTCGTCACGGCCTATACGCCCTACCAACCCGAAGT
>JANXXO010000097.1 GCA_025350565.1 Acidimicrobiaceae bacterium | reverse complement strand
CCGACTCGAGCGCCGCGCGAAGGGCCGGACGATCAGCTTCGGCGACGATGTGGGCGAGCGGTCGACGTTCAACGACCTCGGGGTCGTGACCGAGCATCCGGGTGAGCGCCCCCGATACCGACTCGATTTCGCCCGTCGCCGAAACCAGCATCATGATGGTGGACGCGTTATGTACGACCGATCGGAAGCGCGCGACGTCGTCACCGGCGACTTCGAATCGACGGCGCTGCGTGAGGTCGCGGATACTGTACAAAATGGCGCCGTCTTCAAACCAACTTACCGGGCGCCCAATCAGTTCGATGAGTCGCCATTCAGTGCCGATACGCACCCGAATCTCCAGAGGAACGCCGACTTCTTTGTCTTGGACCGTTTCGAGTGAGCGCAACACGATTTCTAGGTCGTCGGGATGAACGAACTCCAGGGCCGAGATGCCGATAGCCGATGCCAGCGAGCGATTGAAGAAGGCCGACGCCAGCGTGTTCGCCCAGATCAGATTGCCCTCATTGTTGAGGACGACGACGATATCGGGAAATTCCTCCAAGAGCTTCGCGAGGGCATCGCTCGAGAAGCTCACCTCAGAACTCGAGGCCGGTCGAGGGCGGGGCTTGGCGACGTTGTTCTCGCGACAACGGAACGGATCGACGTTTCCATGGTGTGAACCGTAACGCACGCCTCCGGGAGCCAAGTGCATAGTCCCTGATCCCTCCGCTGTTCGGTCACGCCGTACGGCCGCTAACTTGGACCGCGACCATTGCTCGGCCGCCGTGGCACGCCTGTGCGTAAGCGCGCCACTGGACTGTGCAGAGAACATGAGTCGTCGCTAGAAAACTGCTGAGATTCCGCTTTCGTGGCGACGCCCCGATGCACGGCTCGCCCCGAAGACCAGTGGCGTAGCCAAAGAGCGATTGACCGCACCACTGTGTCGTTCGAACGGCATCAGCGCGTCTTGTTCACCGACACATTTGCGACAGTGTTGAGAACCTGTTGACAAACGTCACCAACCCCTCGCTTAGCGTTCTTCGATGACCAATCTCTCGGAACGATCAATGGCCCCGAGCCGTTTCGAAGCGGACCTATCGGGGCACGCAGAGCGAACGACGGCCCCGCGCCTGGAGTCGGTGCGCACGCTCGAGCATCCTCCCTCGTGGGACGGCTTACTCGAGGCGCTGCCGGAAGGGACCGCCTTACTGGACCGACACGGCATCGTCCACTACGTCAATGGACTGCTCGCCAGCATGCTCGGCTACTTGCCGGAGGAACTTGTTGGTCAAAGTGTCGAAATAGTGGTTCCTCACCGCTTGCGCGAGGCGGCACAAACGGCTCGCCATGACCGGGCTTGGATTCCTACTTCCAACGTCATTTGGAACAACCCGGACCTCACCATTCTCTGCAAGGACGGGAGCGAGATTCCCGTGGAGATTTCGCGCTCACCCTTGGCCCTCGACCGCGGTTCGTGGGTGGTTGCTGGCGTGCGCGACGTGAGCGCACAACGAGCGACGGAGCGGGCTCGCGCCGACGCGGAACTTCGTTTCCGAGTGGCCTTCGAGAACAACATGGCGCCCATGACGTTTGCCGACAAGGACGACCTCATCATCTCCGTGAACGACGCCTTCTGCCAGATGGTGGGATTCACCAAAGAAGAACTGATTGGGTGTGATTCGACACCCTTCACCTACCCCGACGACGTGGGTATCACCGAGAACACGCACCAGCGTTTGATCGCTGGCGAAGTGGACCAGGAACGGTACGTGAAGCGGTACTTGCGAAAGGACGGTCGCGTCATCGACGTGGAGGTGTCACGCGCGCCGGCGCGCGACGAGGAAGGAAACATTCTCTACTTCGTTTTCTCCGAACGCGACATCACCGAAGAGCGAGCCCTCGCCGCGCAGCTCTCGCACCAAGCACTCCACGATCCCTTGACCGGTCTCGCCAATCGAGCGCTTTTCGAAGACCGACTGTCCCAGGCCCACGGACGCGTCGTTCGCCACGGCGGCATTGGCGCGGTGTTGCTGATCGACCTGGACGACTTCAAGGGCGTCAACGACACGCACGGCCACTTCGTGGGCGACCAACTTCTGACCGCAATCGCCGATCGTCTCGACGCGGTCACCCGGGCGAACGACACGCTGTGTCGATTTGGTGGCGACGAATTCTTATACTTGGCCGAGGGCCTCGACGCCCGCGAGGAGGCCGAGGCTCTGGCCGAACGACTGGTGAAAGTCATTGCCGAGCCGTACATGATCGCCGGTTCTTTGATCGAACAGCGGGCCAGTATCGGCATCGTCATTTGGGACGCGACGTGCAACAGTTTCTCCGAGACGATTCAAAACGTCGACGCCGCCTTGTACGAAGCAAAGCGCAACGTTCGCGGTCACCACGTCGTCTTCACCCCGAATATGCACCAACGTGCCGTCAGTCGGTTCGCACTGGTCCAGGAGTTGCGTCACGCCTTCCAGGCCGGCGAGTTGGTGATGCACTACCAACCGATTGCTGATCTGGCGACCAGTGAAGTGGTCGGATTCGAGGCCCTAATGCGATGGCATCACCCCGAGCGCGGATGGGTGCCGCCGAACGTATTCATTCCTCTCGCCGAGGAGAGCGACCTCATTTTAGAGCTGGGTTCGTTCGCCTTGCGAGAGTCGATTCGCGAGGCGAGCACCTGGGACCGTCCCGATGGCTCGGCGACACGACCGTACGTGACGGTCAATCTCTCGGCGCGCCAGTTCCTCGATCCCAACCTGGTGCCGATGATAAAGAACATGCTGCGCGAAAGCGCGTTGCCGCCGGCGTATCTCATCTTGGAGATCACCGAAGGGGTTGCCCTCATCGATATCGCCGAGACCATGACCGTCCTCGATCATCTCGGCAACCTGGGCGTCGGCATTGCCCTCGACGACTTTGGCACGGGCTTTTCGTCGTTGTCGTATCTAGAAGCCCTGAATCCGCGAATCATCAAGATCGACCAATCCTTCGTTCGCCCCTCTCGAGAAAGCAGCCGCACCGACACCTTGCTCGAAATGATCATCACCCTCGGGCAACGCCTGAACATGACCATGCTCGGTGAAGGCATCGAAACGCTAGGTCAGTTCAGTCGTCTGCAGCGGTTGGGCTGCGAACTCGGGCAGGGGTTTCTTTTTTCCGCCGCCATTCCCAACGATCAAGTCGACGCCATGGTCGGTCAGGTCTTTTCGCAAGGTGGAGGGACCTGACTCTCTCGACCCCTCACGGGAGAAACGAGCGCCGTAGACTTCACGCATGCTGATCGACGGCGATATTTCATTTCGCGGAGGCACGCCCAGCGAGCACGCCCGGCGCGTGGAGTCCGAAGGCTACGACGGCGCGTGGGCCGCGGAAGCAGGACACGATCCGCTCCTCATCGCGGCTAGCGCCGCCTCGGCGACCACCACGCTCGAACTCGGTACGGGCATTGTCGTGGCCTTCGGCCGCAGTCCCATGATTACCGCCACGATGGCCAATGATGTGCAGTTACTCTCCCAGGGTCGACGCCTCCTCGGCCTAGGCAGTCAGATCAAGCCGCACATCGAGAAGCGGTACTCGATGCCCTGGTCGCACCCCGCCCCTCGAATGCGCGAGTACGTACTGGCCATGCGGGCCATTTGGTCGTGCTGGAACGACGACGAACCGCTCAACTTCCGCGGAGAGTTCTATAAACACACGTTGATGACGCCCTTCTTCAACCCCGGTCCCAACCCTTACGGCCCGCCCATGGTTTACCTCGCGGCGGTCGGTGAACTGATGACCGAGGTCGCGGGCGAAGTGGCCGACGGATTGTTGATCCACCCCTTTACGACCGAGCGCTACTTGCGCGAGGTGACGTTGCCCGCTCTCGAACGCGGACTCGTTACGTCGGGACGAACGCTCGCCGGATTTCCTATCTCGTACGCCGGTCTCATCGCGACCGGAGGGACCGATGAACGTCGCGCCGACGCGCAGACCGCGGTGCGGGGGCAGATTGCCTTCTACGGCTCGACGCCGGCCTACCGACCCGTCCTGGAACTGCACGGCTGGGGCGCCTTGCAAAGTGAACTTAACGCGCTCTCGCGACAAGGTGAGTGGCAACAGATGGGCGCACTCATTAAAGACGACATGGCGGCGGCGTTCAGTATCTCCGCGCGCCCGAACGAAGTGGGTACCGAGGTGATCCGTCGGTTCGGCGACGTCATTAGCCGCTTCAGCATCTACGCGCCCTACGTTCTGGACGACGATGCACGTCACGCCATCGTCGCCTCGATTCGCGCCGCCTCGCCACGTTGACGGGACGCCGCGACGAGGTCGAACCTCGCATGGGGTCGGGACAATCCACTAATTTCAACACGCTCAAACCTAGAGTCGAGTGGTGCATTGGAACGAAGAACCGGGGTCGTGGGAGTCAACGGAGGACATCCTGGGCTTCCTTGGTTTTGCGGGTGTCGACACGACGCGTGATCAGTTGACTCGACTTCATCGGCGCCGACTCATCAGTGAACCGTTCCAAGACCAGCACGGAGGTCGGAGCGCACTGGCTCGCTACCCAGCCGGCACGGCCGAACGAATGCTGCGAATCTCGCAGTTGCGCGCAGCGACCAAGCAACTCGACGAACTCGCGTGGCGGCTCTGGTGGGAGGGTTACGAGGTCGAGCCCGACATCATCCGAACCTTCATCCTGAAGAAGGCCACGCGCTGGGACGAACAGCACCAGGAAATTCGCGCGATCAGCGGGAGCGGCGCAACGGTCGACGAAGCGAAGGGGGAGCGCGACGTCCTCGAAGAGGTCTTCTTCGAACATTTGAAGGCCGGCCCCGCCATGGCGTCAGCGCGCAAGCGCATCGGTCGAGGTTCCGAACTCTACGCAGAGTTCTCGTCACTCCTCATTGACCTGATGAACGGGGATCTTTCTGTTCACGAGTCGCCCGTGTCCGGACTCTTCGAAGGTGGCGTCACCGCGCGTCGGAATACCGCCGAGACGCGTCGCGCCGGCGAAGCTGCGTTGTCCGCGATGCAAAGGGGCATGGAATTGCCCTTCATTCAGTTAGTGACCACCCTCGACGACAAGGAAGTGGCGAACGCGCGGCCCGTGGCGATTCGATTCCTCAGCCTTATCGCCAATGTTGGCGGCATCGTGCAAGAGGTCTACGGCGGCTCGGGCCACGGACGCGACAACGTGGGCAAGAGCCTTATCACCATGTCAGAGAACTCCGAGGAACAAGTCCTCGCCCTTCTCTTGACGTCGTCGTTCTTGAAGGAGGACCGGGTCCGCGAAGGTCTACCGCAATTCAGCCCCTTCCTCGTCCGGCCCCCCACGATTTCCTTCCTCGATTTCCTGCGGCTTCGCTATCTCGCCCTGGAGGTTCCGGGCTTTGTCTCCCTGTTGGCCCCGGCGCTCGTGCGCGAAGCATTCGCATCGCGCGAGGGGGCTGATCAATGGCGTGCGCGCTTCGATGAGTACTGGATGAGCCATGTTCTGGAGTTGCAAGAAGCGATGGCGCTTCGCCCTGATCTCTTCGCGGAAGAACCGTTAGAACACGGGGCGACAGACGACATTGAAGTGGAATCCAAAAAAAAAAATCTAAAATGAGGTTCTGGACTGGCGAATGCAGTCGCGTCCTTACTGATTGGCGGGGTCTGCACACCGGTTTTTGGGAGAAGCGCGCGCCAGCGCCCGAGGTTCTATCGTCGCACTTTGACGCGACTCCCGATCTCGTCTTTGGTCCGTAGTCGCCCTACAGCCGGCCGACGTTGCCCGGGACCGAGTGGGCGCGCTGGTGGCACGCAGGACAGAGAAACTGACAGTTCGCGATTTCGTCGTCGCCACCCGACGCCAACGACTTCTTGTGGTGGAACTCCTTGGCTGCTAATCGACAGTGACCGTAATGCGGGCACCAACTCGCCGTGCACTCACACACACCGTGGGCGCGCTGTCGTGCGGTCTTTTGCACCGACTCTGGAAACGTCAACTACTCTCCTCGCGTCCTTCGCACAACCCTACGCACAACCCTACGCACCGGGAAGTCATCGTACCGTCAGGGCCGCGCAGCGCGATGACGCGCGCGCCGTTAGACGTTGAAGGTTTGTCCTACCATCTTCACCGCTTCGTCGTAGGGAACGGCCGGCGAGAAGAGGTAGCCCTGGCCGAGCGAACAATGCAACGAACGCAGTCGGTCGAGCTGGGCCTGCGTCTCGATACCTTCGGCCAGCAAGGTCATGCCGAGGTTGTGGCCCAGAGAGACGAGGGTCTCGAGGAGTCGATCACTGTGAATACTTTCGATTGAGGGTCGAACGAAGGACTGATCGATCTTGATGATCATCGGGTTCAGCAAGTTCAAATACGAGAAGGACGAATACCCAGTCCCGAAGTCGTCGAGCGCGACGCCAATGCCCAGACTGGTGAGTTCCTCGATCAGTTTCATGGTGCCCGACACCTCTTCGAGCGCAATGCTTTCGGTGATTTCAATAATCAACCGGTCGCCCGGCAGCCCACTGGTGGCCAGTTCTTCTCGAACCAATCCTAAGAGGCCGGGATCATAGAACTGACGCGACGAAAGATTCACGGTTACGTAGGGTTCCGTCAACGCGTCTCCTCCGTTGGTCCATTTGCTCGCGGCAGTTATTGAATGGTGGAGCGCGAATCGGCCCAATTCCAGTATGAGATCACTCTGCTCAGCCAGGGGGATGAAGACGGCCGGTGGCACCCACCCGCGTTCGGGATGGCGCCAGCGCATCAAGGCTTCGAAACCCACGATCTCCGTGGTCGAGAGACGAACAATGGGTTGAAAGTGCATCGCGACTTCACCCGCGGGAATGGCTTGGCGCAACTGTTGGACGAGGGAGAAGCGATTGATGACCTGGTGATGCATGCCGGGGACGTAGACGAAGTGGCGGCCCTTACCCAAACGCTTGGCCTCGTACAGGGCCACGTCGGCGTCGCGCACGACGTCGGTGATGTCGATGCTGGAGATGTCCCACACGACCACGCCCAGACTGGCCCTCTGTTCGAGGTTGAGCGAGGAAATTTCGAAAGGAGCGTCAAGAGCTCGAAGAAAACGTTCAGCGATCGATTCGGCCTCTTCCAGTCCGGAAATTCCCTCCGCCAGGTACAGGAACTCGTCGCCGCCAAAGCGACAGAGCGTATCGGCAGCGCGCGAGACCGTCTCGAGTCGTCGCGCTACCTGGATGAGTACCTGGTCACCGATTATGTGGCCGTAGGTATCGTTGACGCCCTTGAAGTCGTCGAGGTCGAATAGCATCAACGCCCCGTAGCCGCCTTGACGCATGATCCGTGAATGGGTCTGGGAGAGCCGATCATCGAACAGCGTCCGGTTGGCCAGCCCGGTGAGCGGATCGTGCAGCGCTTGGTGCGACAGCTTGGCCGTCAGAGTGCGCTCTTCGGTGATGTCGCGCTCCGAGATGATGAAGTACACGGTGTTGCCCAACTTGTCGCGAGCCGGCGATTTGGAGACTTCGGCGATGATCATGCGACCGTCTTTGTGCAAGTAACGCTTGACGTAACGGATCTGGCGGATCTCGTCGTGAAGGAAGCGTTCGTGCGACGCCTCTGTGATGCCCACGTCGTCGGGGTGAGTGAAAGGCTTGGAGTCAAAGCCAATAAGTTCTTCGCGGGTTCGTCCGATCATCTGACAGAACGCGTCGTTCGCCGTGATGACAAAGTCCTGTAAGTCAGTGAAGACCATGGGCGCCATGTTGTCCTCGAAGGCGAGGCGAAAGTGCTGCTCGGCTTCCAGACGGGCCTGCTCGGCCGTTCGCTGCGCACTGTTATCGCGTATGGAACCAACGGCCCAGCGCCGCCCGTCGAGCGTGATCGGCGACAGTGCGAAGTCGACCAATCGTTGAGTGCCGTCCTTCATGAGGACCTTGAGGTCGCCATCATTCCAGATCATCCGACTGTCCGGACCGCGCGTGTACTCACGGCGTGCCGCAAGCGTTCGAAGTTGGGGTGGCACCAACATCTGCACGTTGTGACCCACGAGTTCTTCGCGCGAGTACCCGGTGAGGAGTGACAGTTCGCTATTGACGTACATCATGACGCCACGAGCGTCCAAGAGCGCAGTCCCGTCGGGCAGCGCTTCGAGCAGGCTCTGCCACGAAAGTGAATGTTCGTCTATGAACCCCACTGGCCACCCGGTCTTTCACCAGCGACAAGTAAAGTCACGCTACGCATTAGGTAAATTCTACGGTCGCCGGGCCAAGGGTCGTGACTACGCAGGTCGTGGGCACGCTGGCGTGGTCCGACGAAACCCGTGGAGGCGTAACGAACGATTGGAGCCTCTGGCGTGGCCGACGAGTAAATCGGGCGTCGTGAGAGTGCCCCAATCGGTCACCGTCGCCTCGCGATCGTCAGATGCCGTTTTCCGAGTGCGGCAGTTAGGTCGTGACGGCGCCGGGCGTCTCGGGATGATCGGCCAGCCACTCCTCATCACTCTCCATCGCGGGATGATGTTTTACCCATTCGGCGTGGCCGGGATTACGAGGATCAAGCAGATCGTCGGCGACGTCACTGTGGGTCTCGCGTTGGATGATGTCTTCAGTCGCGAAGCCGGGAGTGGCGACCGGTTCTACCTGGATTTGATTGAAGTTGACGATATTCGAGTTGGACGGTTGCGGTTTGGGCGCGTAGTCGTAGTGGCGCTGCGACCTTCGCTTTCGCATGAGCAGCGCACCACCCAGGAAAATTACGATGATGAGCGCTACAAAATACGCCATGCGCCTACCCGGCCTTTCGTGTCGAACGGTTCGCCGCTCATCGTTGGCGATTCACTAGGTATGGAGCATAGCGAGGGTCTCACTCGTTGGCGAAGGGAAAGGGACGTTGCGTTTCCCTTGACGATCAGTGCGCCGAGGTCGGCACTGACGACCTTTGTTACTACCATTGAGCAGCGAGGTGAAACGTGTCCCAGGTGCTCTTTACGGCTTTTAGCAACCGTGCCGACGCGGTTCAACTCGCCCAAGAGACCGGCCTTCGCCTCGAGGCCGATGGCATCTCTTCCTCGCTCCACCTTCTCGACGACGCCGAGGAGCCCAAAGTGGACGACACGACGCTGGTGGTGAGTCTCGGGGGTGACGGCACCTTTCTCAAATCAGCCCGGCTCGCGCACCTGATTGGGGCACGGGTTCTCGCCGTCAACCTCGGACGATTGGGCTTTCTCCTCAATATCCCTTCCACCGAGATCGTGCACGACGCGAAGCGGGCCCTCGACAATGACGGCGCGGTGGTGGAGCGACTGGCCCTCAAAATCTCGGTGTCCGGGACCGACATCGATGAGTTCGCGTTGAATGAGGTTGTGGTGGAACGCGCGTCGGCCGGACACATGGTGCGACTGAAGACCTTCGTCAACGAGGAGGAGTATCTGACGTACTCGGCCGACGGCGTCATGGTCTCGACGCCCACGGGCAGCACCGGCTACAACTTTTCCGCCGGGGGACCGGTGGTCGAAGCGATGCTGCCGGTCATGATTCTCACGCCGGTCGCCCCGCACTTCACCATCGATCGTTCCATCGTGGTCGCTGACGACAAGGTCATACGTCTCGTCGCCGCGGACAAATCGGCGTTGATCGTGGCCGACGGGCAACGAATTGGCACCCTTGAGCCGAGTCAGTTCGTCGAGGTCCGAAAGAGCCCCACGCCGGTGCGCGTAGTGGCGACGAGAAGTTTTGACTTGGCCTTTCGATTGCACGAGAGTCTTCGAGAGGGTCATGCCTAAATCGCAGTTGCTGGAGTTGTACGCCCACGGCATCGGCGTTGTTCACGAGGCACGATTGGAGTTCGGTCCGGGCTTTAACGTCATCACCGGTGAGACGGGCGCGGGCAAGACTCTGTTGCTCGGCGCCTTGGAACTCTGCCTCGGCGGCGAAGGGCCGGGTGGACGAAGCACCGGGGCGACGGACCTGCGGACGGCCGCAGTCTTCACACTCGGCGAACGAGAGATCGTCCTCACGAGGGAATCCAGTGTGTCGGGACGGTTGCGAAGCGCCATCGATGGCGTCGCGAGCAGTGCCGAATCCTTGAGGAATTTGGCCCACGACTTAGTGGTGATTCATGGTCAACACGATTCGCTCTCGCTTCGCCAACGAAGTGAGATTGTGCGCATCGTCGACGCCAGCGGTGGCGTGTCGACCGATGATCTGGACCACACCCGTCACGCCCTTCGAGAGGCTCTGGAGCGTCGGACGTCACTCGGTGGCAACGGAGATGAACGAGAACGAGAACTCGACTTTCTGAACTTCCAGATCAGCGAGTTGGAAGCGACCGCCATTTCGTCGGCCACGGAACTGGACGAGACGCTGGACGAGTTGACTCGCCTCACCGCGCTGCGCGATGGCCAGACGTCGCTCGTCGAGGTCCTGGATCTCCTCGACGCCGACAGCGATACCGCCGTACTGGTCCGTTTTTCCCAGGCCCTCAGTCGCCTGCCCACGGCGCAGGCCTATAACGCGCCGCGACAAACGTTGCTCGCCGCGCTCGAACAGGCTCGTGAAGGGGTCCACGAATTAGCCACTTTCACCGACGTCGACGCTTTCGATTCCTCGGCCCTGAAGGACCTCGAGGACCGCGCGACGCATCTACGCCAGATCGCTCGAAAATACGGAGGGTCGTTGGCGCAGGCCCTGAGCACCCTCGACGAGTTGCGCACGCAGCGACAGGTGCAGCTCGACGCGACCTCGCTTTCCGCCGCCATCGACCAGGACATCGTCGACCTGCAACACCGCTCGAGGACCCTCGCGGGCCTCGTGCGCGAGGCGCGTGGTCGAGCGGCCGCGAACCTCACCACCGCGGTCGCCAACCAACTGCCCCGCGTGGCGCTCAACCACGCCTCACTTCGTTTTCACGTAGACGGAGAGGATGGGTCCGAGATGCAGATTCTTTTCAGCGCCAACCCCGGCCAGCGAGAGGGGCCGTTGCAATCGCTCGCGAGCGGCGGTGAGTTGAGCCGGGTCTTGCTGGCTCTGTCACTCGAAACGGCCAACGACGACGTCGTGACGGTCTTTGACGAAGTGGACGCCGGCATCGGTGGCCAAGTCGCCCAACAGATAGGGGAGTGCCTTCGTGAAGTCGCTCGTCATCGTCAAGTTCTGGCCGTCACGCACTTGGCCTCGATTGCCGCCAAAGCCGATTCTCACTTCGTCATCGTGAAATCGGTCACGAACGACGCGGTGACCACCAGCGTGCGACTGCTCGAAGGCGGCGAACGCGTGGACGAAATTGCCCGAATGCTCGCCGGCGACGAAATCACGAGTGAATCAAGGGCTCTCGCCCAACAGATGCTCGAAACACCGCGTTAATAGAACAGCGACGCCGAACGCGCTCGCTATGCTGGAGTTCCGTGGAAGCGGCGGTTTACGAATGACCAAATTCGTCTTTGTTACGGGCGGTGTTTCGAGTTCTCTCGGAAAGGGTTTGACGGCCTCCTCCCTCGGTCGATTACTCAAATCGCGTGGCCTCAAGGTCACCATGTGCAAGCTCGATCCTTATCTGAACGTCGACCCCGGCACCATGAATCCGGGCGAGCACGGCGAAGTGTTCGTGACCGACGACGGGGGCGAAACAGACCTCGACCTCGGTCACTACGAACGATTTATTGACGAATCGCTCTCCAAGATGTCCAATACCACCACCGGTTCGGTCTACTCCAACGTCATCGCCAAGGAACGTCGGGGCGATTATTTAGGTAAGACCGTGCAGGTCATTCCCCACATCACCGACGAGATCAAAGAACGGGTCCGACGACTCGGCACGCTCGGCGCCGACGTGGTGATCGTCGAGATCGGCGGCACGGTCGGGGACATCGAAATCGTGCCCTTCATTGAATCAATCCGTCAGTTCCGTCGCGACGCCGGTCGCGACAATGTCTGTTACGTCCATTTGACCCTGGTGCCGTACCTGGCGCCTTCCGGTGAGCAAAAGACCAAGCCCACCCAGCACTCGGTGACTGAACTGCGCTCGCGCGGTATCCAACCCGACGTCATTGTCTGTCGCAGCGACCAACCGCTCTCGGACGGTCTCAAGCGAAAGATCTCCTTGCTCTGTGACGTGCCCATGAGTGCGGTGATCTCGGCCGTGGACGCGCCCAGTATCTACGACATCCCCATCACCATGCACGACGAGGGGCTCGACACGATGGTGTGCAACACCCTCGGCATCGACCTCGACAGCAATCCCATTGATTTGTCGGCGTGGCGCGAGGTGGTTCGCCGAGTGCACTCGACCACCAAAACCCTGCGCATCGGGGTGGTGGGCAAGTACGTGACCATGCCGGACGCCTACCTGTCGGTCGGTGAGTCCATTCGCCACGCCGGCTTCGCGGTCGGTGCCAAGACCGCCATTGAGTGGTTGGAAGCGGAACGAGTGCCCTCGGAGATTGACTCCGACCGCATCCGTCAACTCGACGGCATCGTCGTGCCCGGTGGATTTGGTGAACGCGGGGTGGAGGGCATGATTGCCGCGGCCCGGATCGCTCGCGAACACGATATTCCCTACCTGGGCCTCTGTCTCGGCATGCAGGTCATGGTGGTCGAATTCGCCCGCCACTGCCTCGGACTGAGCGACGCGCATTCGACCGAGATCTCCATCAGTACTTCGGCCCCGGTCATTGCGCTGATGGCAGAGCAAATGGACGTCACCGATTTGGGCGGCACCATGCGACTCGGCGCCTGTCCGGCCATGCTGGACGAAGGATCGGTCGTCGCGGGGCTCTACGGCACGACGGTCGTGTCGGAACGTCACCGTCATCGTTACGAGTTCAACTCGCGCTACCGAGCGCAGTTCGAAGCGGCCGGCATGCGCTGTTCGGGGACCTCGCCGGACGGTCGACTGGTGGAGTTCACCGAGATCGCTGATCACCCATTCTTCGTAGGCACGCAGGCGCACCCCGAGTTCAAATCACGTCCGGATCGACCGCACCCCCTGTTCCTTGGCCTCATCAAGGCGGCCGCGGCACGCGCCGAAGGTCGCGAACCGCACATCATCGATCCGGAATCGGTCGACGCCACCTTGTGAGTGAGTCGTTCCACGTCGTGGGGACGAAGCAACTCTTACGGTCCCATGTGTTCGGCGTGGAACAACGTACCGTGGCCATCGGCGACGAAACCTTCGAACGCGACGTCGTGACCCATCCGGGTGCCGTGGCGATGCTCGCCATTAACGATCGAAACGAGATTGGCCTCCTTCGCCAGTACCGCGCGCCCTTTGATCGCTTCTGTTGGGAGATACCCGCGGGCACGCTGGACGTGCAGGGGGAGGACCCCCTCGACGCGGCCCAACGCGAGTTGCTCGAAGAGCTTGGTTGCGAAGCGCGGCGTTGGTCGCTACTCGGTAGGTTCATGGTGTCCCCGGGGTGGTCCAACCAGTTGATGGCCATCTACGAAGCGCGCGACCTGCATCTGGTGGACCGTAGTCCCACCAGTCCCGAGGAAGAACGCTCCGTCGTCCAGTGGATGTCGCCCGACGAACTACGAACGGTCCTTCGCGCCGAACCCGCAATTGACAGCACGTTGTCGGTCGCTCTCAATCGAGTGTTTGGATCATTCTTTGACGGCCGGTGATCGCTACCTGCAGGAGTATTTGCAGTGGCTCACCATCGAAAAGGGTCGGAGTCGCGCCACCATCGAGGCCTACCGCCGCGATATCACACGACTGCGCGAGTGGATGGTCGCCCAAAAACTCACCCTTACGGCGATACGTGAAGAGGACCTCGAACGCTACGCGAACTCCCTTCGTCGCGCGCGACGCGCGGAGACGTCGATCGCGCGATCGGTGGCCGCGATCCGCGGATGGTTCGGCTTCCTTCTGATCGAGGGCCACCTGGAACTCGACCCGAGCGCGCGACTTCGGAGCGGTCGACGAGGTCGATCGCTCCCCAAGCCGCTCGGTGAAGAGGAACTCGCGGCCCTCCTCGACTCCATTAGTGGTGACAGCCCGAGCGATCGTCGCGACCGAGCCTTGCTCGAACTTCTGTACGGCACGGGCGCGCGCGTATCGGAGGTGGTGGGCATTGGATTGGGGGACCTCGACTTTGATGAGGAACTCATCCTGCTCACCGGAAAGGGAGCGAAGCAGCGACTGGTGCCCATGGGCTCGACGCTCAACACCGTGCTGCGCGCCTACCTCGGCCCCGGAGGCCGATCGTCGTATCCCCAAGCGCGCGGTGACACGCGACTCTTCCTCAACACCCGAGGCGGCAGTCTCTCGCGCCAAGGGATCGACCTCATTATCGACAAACGGGCGCTCCTCGCCGGCATTGATCGTTCGCGCATCAGTGCGCACGTCTTTCGTCATAGTTGCGCTACGCACATGCTCGCCCACGGCGCGGACGTTCGCGTGGTCCAAGAGTTACTGGGCCACGTTTCGATCTCCACTACCCAGATTTACACCGCCGTCGCGGTAACGTCGTTGAAGCGCGAGTACCAGAACGCTCATCCTCGGGCGAACGACTAGACCGAAAGCCGCCATGTTCCACAACTATTACTTCTTCATAGCGTTAGTGCCGTCGGTCGTCCTCCACGAGGTCAGCCACGGCTGGGTTGCGAATTTCTTCGGCGACCCCACGGCCAAGGACGCCAAGCGTCTCTCGCTCAATCCCGTTCGCCACGTCGACCCGTTTGGCACGTTGCTCTTGCCCGCGCTGCTGCTCGCCGTGCATCTACCCCCCTTCGGCTACGCCAAACCAGTACCGGTCAATGTGGGGCGCCTGCGCAAACCGCGCCAACAGTCCTTCTACGTGTCCCTCGCGGGACCGGTCATGAACATCATCCTGTCGGCGATTGGCCTGCTTCTTTGCAAGCAAGCCGTCACCTCGCACCTCGGGACGCTGTACATTTCCAACAACCTTTTGTTCAATATTGGCTACTCCTTCGGCATTGCCAATCTGCTGCTGGCGGCCTTTAATCTCTTGCCGATTCCGCCGCTCGATGGCTCGGCCATCATCGAACGCTTCGTGCCAATTCGCCATCTCGGCACGTACTTCCACTGGCGCGCCCGAGCCCTACCGCTGGTGCTCGTTTTCATTCTGCTCAGTGAGTACGTCTTTCACTTCGGCAACACGTTCTTCACCAGCATCGAAAACTGGTGGGTTGGGCTGATTTAAAGCAGGCCCATGGCGTGCGCCGCGCGTTGATACACCGGTCCGGCCACGTCGCAGGCTTTCTGCGAACCGCGAACGACCACCTCGCGAAGGGTGACGGGACTCGCCATGAGTTCGCGGTAGCGCTCTTGGAGTGGTGCCAGTGAGGTCACCAGCAGTTCGGCCAAGTCATTTTTCAGGTCGCCGTAGCGCGTGTACCGTTCGGCGACGGCGTGGGGCGTCTCGTTGCTGAAGCTCGAGTAGATCTCGAGGAGGTTGGAAATCCCGGGCTTGTGGTCCCAGTCGTAGCGCACGTCCCCGTCGGTGTCGGTGACCGCCTTCTTGATCTTCTTCTCGATCTCGCTGGGGGCGTCCGTCAACAACAGCGACCCGAGCGGACTGGCGATGGACTTGGACATCTTGCGAGTGGGCTCTTGCAGGTCCATGACGCGCGCGGCGACCTTGGGTTGCACGCCTTGGGGCACCGTGAAGGTCTCGCCGTAGCGATTGTTGAATCGTTCGGCGATGACCCTCGTCAGCTCGAGGTGTTGGCGTTGATCGTCGCCGACCGGCACCTCGGTCGTGTCGTAGAGGAGGATATCGCCGGCCATCAAGACGGGGTAGGTCAACAGCCCCACGCGATAGCCCTGTTGACGGGTGGACTTCTCCTTGAACTGGGTCATCCGGCTCAACTCGCCGTAGGTGGCGACGCACTCCAGCAACCAGTTGAGTTGCGCGTGATAGGGCACGAGACTTTGGGCGAAAATCGTGCAGACCTCGGGGTCGAGACCGGCCGCGAGGAAGGTGGCGATCAAGTCGTTGGTCTGGCTTCGCAAAGTGTCGGGTTCGATCTGCAGGGTCAGCGCGTGCAGATCCACCACGCAGTAGTACGCCTCGGGACTTTGCGACTCCACCCACTGCTTCAGGGCTCCGAGATAGTTGCCAATGTGCAACGTGCCCGACGGCTGCATCCCCGAAAGTATTCTCACCGCTCAATTGTAGGGGAGGCCCGCACGCAAACCTGAGCCAACTAGTCTTTACCAGTGACCTTCGTCGTGACGACGCCGTCCTTCAGCGGCCCCATTGAGCTGCTCCTCCAATTGATCAGCACTCACGAGATCGACGTGCTGGACGTGGCCCTCGGACCTCTCGTTGACGATTTCATCGCCGTCTTGCGCGATGAATCGGTGACCATCGAGGTGGCGGACCTCTCCGAGTTCTTGCTCATTGCCTCGATACTCCTCGAAATGAAGAGCCGCAGTCTCTTGCCGGGTCGCGACGCCAACGAGCCGGACGAGGAGTTCGTGGGATGGGAAGAGCGCGACGTTCTGTTGGCCCGTCTCTTGGAACTGCGTACCTACGCCGCCCTCGCGGACGCCTTCGTCTCGCTCTTCCAACGAGCCGCGCAGGCCTTCCCGCGGCTGCGCGGCATCGACGACGGTTTTCTCGTGACGCCGCCGGACCTGCTGGCGGGGGTGACCACGGCCGTGCTCGCCGGCGCCTACCTGCGGGGCATCGAAGAGAAGCCCGTACCGGTCATCCGCCTCAATCACGTCACCGTCGATGCCGTCTCGGTGGCCGAGACGGTGGTGTCGCTCTGCCAGCGTCTGCCCTCGATGGGCCGGCTCTCCTTTCGCGCCCTCACCGAAGGTCTGGGCAATCGTATCGAGATCATCGTGCACTTCCTCGCTCTGCTCGAGCTGTGCAAACTCGGCCTCATCGACCTCGGTCAGGGCGCCACCTTCGGTGACGTGCACATTGAATGGCTCGACGCGGCCCACGCGCTCGAGATCGGAAGGATTGACAGTTATGAGGGATGAAGGCTCACTCGAGCAAAAGCTCGAAGCCATGCTCACCGTCGCGTTGGAGCCCATCTCCACCGAGGAGTTGGCCGACGTCGTTGAGGCCGACGGTGAGCTGGTGGCCGTGACGCTGCGAGCACTTCGCCAGGAGTTCCACGAGGGCCGACGAGGCTTTCAGCTGGCCGAACTGGCCAGCGGATGGGTGCTGCAGTCATCGCCCGACGTGGCGCTGTGGGTGGGCAAGTTCGCCAACCGCGACGTGTCGCACCGGCTCAGCTCCGCCGCCCTCGAGACGCTCGCCATCATTGCCTACCGTCAGCCCATCTCGCGCGCCCAGATCACCGCCCTGCGGGGAGTGAACGTCGACGGGGTCTCGCGCCTGCTCGAGCAACGCGGTTACATCGAGGAGCAAGGTCGCGCCGGGGGACCGGGTCAGCCCATCCTCTACGCGACGACCGAGCTCTTTTTGGACCGGATGGGACTCTCCGCGCTGCGCGACCTCCCGCCCATCGAAGAGTTCATGCCGACCATCGAAACGGCCAACCAACTCGTCGAGGAGATGGATGATGACGACAACGAAAGTTCCGAGGTCTCGTAGTTGGACGACGGTGAGCGACTGCAAAAGACGTTGGCCCGCGCGGGATTCGGCTCGCGCCGAGCGTGCGAGATCTTGATCGGCGAGGGACGCGTGACCATCGACGGACGAGTGGCGGCATTGGGTAATCGGGTCGATCCCGACGTGCAGGTCATCTGCGTGGACGGTTCGCTCGCCCCGACCGCGCAAAACACCGTGTACTTTCTGCTCAATAAGCCCGACGGCGTCGTCACCACCGCCTCGGACACCCACGGTCGCACCACGGTCCTCGATCTCGTGGAGTCGCCCGTACGCATCTTCCCCGTGGGTCGTTTGGACATGAACACCGAGGGTCTCTTGATCTTGACCAACGACGGCCGGCTCGCTCATCTCTTGACCCATCCGAGCTCGAGCATCGCGAAGGAGTATCTGGCGCGCGTCGAAGGCGACCCGGCCCCGGCGGCCATTCGTCGTCTGCGCGACGGCGTGGAACTCGACGACGGCGTGACCAGCCCGGCTCAGGTGAGCCGAGTGAGTGAGGGACTGTTGCGCATCGTGATCCACGAGGGACGCAATCGCCAAGTGCGTCGGATGTGCACCGCGGTGGGCCACGACGTCACCCGCTTGGTGCGGACGCGCATCGGACCGATTCAAGACGCCACCTTGTCGCCGGGCTCGTCGCGCCAACTTTCGCTCGCCGAAGTTCGCCGACTCATGGAAGCCGTAGGAATTTCCGAGGCCCTGGCCTCTACCATGCCTACATGAGATCGGCGCAGATGAGAGGCCTTCGCGGTGCCACGACGTGCGCACGCGACACGCCCGAAGAGATTCAAGAGTCAACCCGAGAGCTCTTGCGGACCATGATGGACCGAAACGATATGGCGCACGACGACGTCATCAGCGTGATCTTCACCACCACCCCCGATCTCACCTCGGCCTTTCCGGCCACGGTCGCTCGAGGCATTGGCTTCGGTGACATCCCATTACTTTGCGCGAGCGAGATCAACGTGCCCGGTGCCATGCCGCTGTGCATCCGGATTCTGATGCATATCTACACGACCAAGCCGCGCCACGAGCTACGTCACGTGTACTTGGGCAACGCCCAGTCCCTGCGCGATGACCTCCCCGAGTAGTCGCCACGCCCACGTGGTGGGTTTGGGTCTCATCGGCGCCTCCCTCGCCCTCGCCCTTCGAGCAAGCGGTTGGACGGTCACCGGTGTCGACCGTGACGACGCCGTCACGGGCAGGGCCCTGGCGGCGGGGGTCATTGACGATACGGAGCTGAGCGACCACGTGCAGGTCGTGTTCATCGCGACCCCGGCGGGCACCGTGGCCCGACTGGCCAATGTGGTGTTGGGCCTTCGCCGTGACCCCAATCTCATCGTCACCGACGTCGCGGGCGTCAAAGGATCCATCGTGGGTGCCGTGACCGACGCGCGGTTTCTCGGGGGTCATCCGATGGCCGGCTCGGAGCAGCGCGGGCTCGCGGGAGCTCGCGAGGACCTCTTTCGAAGTTGCACCTGGGTCCTCACGCCCACGGCCCACACCTCGCCGCTCACCTATTCGACGTTGCATGGCCTCCTTCGAGAGATTGGCGCCAACGTCGTGGCCATCGGCGCCACCGACCACGACCGGCTGGTGGCCATCGCCAGCCACGTGCCACATCTCTTGGCCGGTTCCTTGATGAACGAGGCCTCCCTCGTCGCTGAAGAAGACGCCGTGCTGTTGCAACTGGCGGCCGGCGGATTTCGCGACATGACGAGGGTCGCCGCGGGCGATCCGGCCATATGGCCCGACATTCTCTTTGAGAACCGCGAAGCCATCGCCCAGAGTCTCGAATCCCTCGAAGGTCGGCTGCGTTCGTTGCGCGAAGCGCTACTCGACGACGGACGCGACGTGATACTGACCAGTCTCATGTCCGCCGCCAGTGCGCGACGACAATTGCCCGGACGCGCCCTCAGTTCCGACGACCTGGCGTACTTGCGCGTCAACGTCACTGACGAACCGGGCGTACTGGCGAAAGTGACGATGGCCGCCTCCGAACTCTTGGTCAACATCTACGACATTGAGATCGCCCACGGCATCGAAGGGGTGGGCGGCACGTTGTTGCTCGCGGTCGACGCCCAGCAGATGACCCTGTTCGTTGACGCACTACGCGAACTCGGCTTTCAGGTGGTGCGCGAACAGTGAACGGGCCGACCCGGGTCGAGCCGGCGAAGAGGTTACGGGGTTCGCTACGCGTTCCCGGCGATAAGAGCACCTCGCATCGGGCCTTGATGATCAGCGCGCTCGCCGACGGTGCGAGCACCATCGTGGGACTCTCCCGCGGACTCGACGTCGTCTCGACGAGTGAGATCTTGGTGCAACTGGGCGCCACGCGCGAGGACCACGAGGGCGCGGTCGTGGTCACTGGGCCCTCGCGGGGCCTTTGCGCCACCAGCCAGACGCTCGAGTGCGGTAACTCCGGCACCACCATGCGATTGCTCGCCGGCGTCGTGAGCGGGGTTGTCGGCGAACACACGCTGACCGGCGACCCCTCGCTCTCCGAACGACCCATGGACCGCGTGGCCCAACCGCTGAGCGCCATGGGGGCGATCATCGAAGGTCGGGGTGCACGCGTCACGGCGCCGTTGCGTATCAAGGGCCGCCACGATCTTCGCGGCATTGAGTATCACGTGCCCATGGCCAGTGCGCAGGTGAAGTCGGCCATCCTCCTCGCCGGTCTCTTCGCCTCCAATCCCACAACCATTCGAGAAGACGTGCGTACGCGCACCACGACCGAGGACATGTTGGCCTCAGCCGGTGTGGAGGTCACGGTCACGAGCGAGGACGACGACCTCGGACGGTCCATCCATCTCGTCCCGGGGCGACCACAACCGCGCGACTGGAGCGTACCCGGTGACCCTAGCCAAGCAGCATTCTTCGCCGTGTTGGGCGCCATTCACTCCGACGCCTCGATTGAGGTGGAGAACCTCGAAGGCTCCCCGGAACGAAACGGCTACCTGGAGGTCCTCATGCGCATGGGCGCGCACCTGGAGGTCCAACGCCTCGGCGCGACGCTGCGCTTCGAGGTTCGCTCGTCGGCGTTAGTAGCGACCGAGGTGCACGCGAACGAGATTCCCTCGGTGGATGAAGTACCGGTGTTGGTGGTCGCCGCTGCGGCCGCCACGGGCACGACGGCCTTTCGCAACGTGGGCGAACTACGCCACAAAGAGTCGGACCGGTTCGCGGGATCAATGAACCTCGCCGCGCAGCTGGGATGCCAAGTGTGGAGCGACGGTGACGACTTCTTCGTAGAGGGTGTGGCGAGCGCCGCCCGGTTTCGCGACTTCACGCTCTCGGCGTCACTGGATCACCGCATGGTGATGGCAAGTGCCGTGGCGGGCCTCGCCGGTGTCGGCGCCAACTTGGTCACCGTCGACACGGTCGCGACGAGTTATCCGCACTTCTTTCGCGACGTGGATCAACTCCGTGAGTGAACAAGTCATCGCCATTGACGGACCGGCCGGTTCGGGCAAGTCAACGGTGGCGCGCGCGGTCGCGCAGCGTCTCGGTTGGTCGTTCCTCGATACCGGCGCCATGTACCGCGCGTTGACGTGGGAGGCGTTGGGCCGTGGTCTGGACGTGCACGACGAAGATGAGATGGCGGCGCTCGCGTCGTCGGTCGTGTTGACGACCTTGCCTCGCGTCACCGTGAACGGTCGCGACGTCGAAGACGAGATTCGCTCCGAAGAAGTGAACATCGCCGTCTCGGTCGTCGCGGCCAACGCCCGGGTACGTTCCTGCATGGTCGAGCGCCAGCGGGCCATGGCCGCCGCCCAGCCTGTCGGCACCGTGGTCGAAGGTCGCGACATCACGACCGTGGTTTTTCCGGCCGCGACGGTCAAGATTTTCCTCACCGCGTCCTTGGATGAGCGCGCCCGACGTCGAGGCGACGAAGGAGAAGACTCGGTAGCGCGTCGCGACGAAGTCGACTCCACCCGCGCCGCGTCGCCCCTTCGCCAAGCCGACGACGCCTTCGTGCTAGACACGACTGGTCGAAACGTCGAGGACGTCGCTCAGGAGATCGTGCAATGGCTGAAGAGCAGAAGCTCCACCTAGACGAGGCCAAGACGCCGATCTACCTCGTGTGCGCCGGCCTCGTGCGCGTGCTGTCGAGGGTCTTCTTTCGACCGAGCGTCACCGGGGCGCAGAACATTCCTCTCGAAGGACCAGTCTTGATCGCGCCCGTACATCGCTCCAACGTCGACTTTGCCTTCACGTTGTTCATCTCCAAGCGCAAAGTATTTTTCATGGCCAAGGACTCACTCTTTCGGGTGCCCCTGCTTGGGCCCCTCATCACCCGCTTAGGAGCGTTCCCGATTCACCGCGGCACGGCCGATCGCGAGTCGATGTCGCTGTCCGAAGAAGTGCTTCGCCAGGGCCACGCCCTGGTGCTCTTCCCCGAGGGCACGAGGAAAGAAGGGCGCAGCGTCTCGACCCTGCACGACGGCGCGATGTTTGTGGCTTCGCGCACGAACGCCACGATCATTCCCGTTGGCATCGGGGGCAGCGACCGGGCGATGCCGCTCGGCGCCAAGTTTCCCCGTCCTGCCAAGATCCGCATCGTGGTGGGTACGGCCATTGATCCACCGATGTCCGAAGGTCGCGTGGCGCGTTCGGTCATTAGCGCCAAGAGCGAAGAACTTCGCGCCGCTCTCGAAGCGGTCTACGCCGAGAGCCTCAAACCGTAGTTAACGCTCGCGCCACCACGTGCCGAAGACGACGCGGGCGTAACGGAAGCCGTAGATCCAGGTCGTGCCCTTCTTCGTCTCGCCCGAGACGCGCGGATGCCATACCGTCGGTACCTCGCTCACGCGCCATCCGCGCTTCAGCGAGGTGATGAGCAGCTCGGAGGTCTGGTACTGCTGCTGGGTCAATCGGTCGACCACGTCGGCGAGCATGGTGACGCGCAGGGCGCGGTAACCGGTGGAGGTGTCGGTGAGATTGGCGCCGGTCATCCGGTTCATGATCGTGGAGAAGACGCGCACGCCGCTCTTGCGAATCATGTCCGAGGTCTGGTCGACCCCCAACACGCGACTCCCGAGCACGAAGTCCGCTTGGTCGGCGAGGAGCGGCGCGAGAATCTGGGAAATCTCCGCGGGGTCGTTTTGACCATCGGCGTCGAGGGTGACGACGGCCTTCACCTGGTGGCGCACGCAGTAGCGATAGGCGACCTGCAGGGCCACGCCGTGACCAAGGTTCACGGGAAACTCAATGACGATGACGCCGGGGAATGAGCGGGCAATAGCCGCCGTGCGGTCGTCGCCGCCGTCAACGACCACGAGGGTGGTGTAGGGATCGCCGTTGACCGAGGTGGGCATCTTTTCGAGGACGCCGGCGATGTTGCCCTCTTCTTCGTAAGCGCAAATGGCGGCCACGATGGGCTCAGGCACGAAATTCGGGTGCTCGGTCTCCAAGCGATGGAGGGCTTGTTCGATGGCGTAGCCGCGAAGATGCGTCGCGCGCCGCTGTTCTAGATCGTCATTGACCATCATGCTCCTTTAGCGTGTGGGGAGGCGTAGGGACCTCGTCGCCAGCGGTGGGCTCGAGGGACCGCCGCTTCGCCGGAGCTGGTCGCGGGCGGCCCAAATGATGGGCCCGAGAAGAAACTCACTGAGAAATACTAACAATTTGACCACTGGAGGTCGTTTTATCGACTGGCGGCCGAAAGGACCTGGGCCGCGGTGAACTTTCGGTCCGCTTCGCCGTCGAAACTCGACGCGAGGGGAGTGCGCAGCGTCAAATCGAGCAGGGCGGAGAGCGTCTTGAGCATTTCTCGGAGTTCGGGCGGCGGAGGGAAGTATTCGTCCTCCACGGTCACCGAGGCAATGGTCACCCCGTTGGCGGGGTTGAGATAGTCGAGGACCTCATTCACCAGCGATTCGGGCGCGGACGCGCCGGCGGTGACCGCGACGGTCCCGCTCAGGTCGTCGGGCAGTTCGAAGGCGCCGTTCACCCGCAGTACGCGGGGACAACCCACGGCCTCGGCGACCTTGGTGAGCGCGACCGTGTTGCTGGAGTTGGCCGAACCAATGACGATCACGGCGTCGGCTTGGGCCGCGATGGTGCGCAGCGCGGCCTGGCGGTTGGTGGTGGCGAAACAGAGGTCGCTGCGATTGGGCATCCAAATGGAGGGGAATTTCCGTTCCGCATATTCGCGTAGGTCCTGCCACTCGTCGAGGCTGAGGGTCGTCTGGCTGAGCAGGGCGAAGGGCCCGGGCAGGTGTCCGAGGACGTCGATATCCTCGGTCGACTCGATTAAGTGCACTGACTCGGGGGCGACCGCCATGGTGCCCACCGCCTCCTCGTGGCCCTCGTGGCCCACGTAGAGCACGGTGTAGCCCTTTCGCGCACGAACTTTCAACTCGTGATGGACCTTGGTCACCAAGGGGCAGACCGCGTCAATGACCGTCCCGCCGCCGCGACGGGCCGCGTCGACGACCTCGGGCGGCGAGCCGTGGGCGCTCAACATCACCGGGGCGCCGGCGGGGACCAGCGTGACGTCGTCCACGAAGACCACGCCAAGCGATTTGAAATAGTCGACGACGAACTGGTTGTGCACTATCTCGTGATAACAAAAGACGGGCGGAGCGAAAACTCGCGTCATCCAATCGAGGGCTTTGATCGCCTTTTCCACCCCGGCGCAAAATCCTCGCGGCGCTGCCAGTACGACCTTGTCAACCTTCACGCCATCCAGCCTAGTTTTGAATAAGGGCCGATTCAACGTAGGCTGGACGAGTGTCGGGCGCCAAAATCTCCTCAATTTCAGCCGATTCGCCGGCCTCGACCGTGGACTTACTCGTGGGCGACGAACTGGTGAGCGTGAACGGACGCGCGCCGAGCGACATCATTGAGTACCAGCAGCTCATCGATGGTGAGGTGGTGTCGTTGGTCGTTCGTCGAGAGGGTGAGGAACTGGCGCGCAAGGTGACCATCACCAAGATCGAGGGCCAACCACTCGGACTGAGCATCGACTCGGCCGTCTTCGACCGGATTCGCACCTGTGACAATCACTGCTCGTTCTGCTTCATCTACCAACTCCCGAAGGGGATGCGCCGATCGCTCTACGTGAAGGACGACGATTTCCGACTCTCTTTCCTCTACGGCAACTACACGACCCTGACCCGTTTCACCGAATTCGACTTCGAGCGCGTGGTCGAAGAGGGACTCTCGCCGCTCTACGTCTCCATTCACTCGACCGACCCCGAGTTGCGCGCCGACATGCTGCGCAACCCCCGGGGGGCGACGAGTCTTCGGTGGTTAAAGGAACTACTGCGCGCCGGCGTCGAGGTGCACGCCCAAGTGGTC
>JANXXO010000073.1 GCA_025350565.1 Acidimicrobiaceae bacterium | reverse complement strand
CGCCCTCGGTGAGGAGGTCGCTCTCGAAGCTTCTTCTTTATCGAAACCGGGATTGAAGCCGCGCTCAGCGCCGCCAGAGAAGCGGCGGGCGATCTTGATGTTCTTGTCGGAGGTGGTGCGTCCACCATCAGGCAGTACCTTCGTGCGTCGCTCATCGATGAGATGCACCTCGCGGTTGTGCCCGTCCTGCTCGGAAGCGGTGAGCAACTCTTCGAAGAACTCGGCTCTGGCGCAGCCAACTATCACTGCGTCGAACACGTGTGTTCGCCCGCCGTGACCCACGTTCGCCTCGTACGATTCCGGTGACCCCGCAAGATCATTCGCCTGGGTCACCCAACGAGGGCGAGCCACCGTTCTTCGGCGGCAACGAGCTCGGCTGACAGCTTCGCCAGTTCTGCCCCCAGTTTCGCCTGCTCCGCGTGGTCGGCTGAAGCCAAAATCTTCTCCGTAAGCGACGTACGACGTCGTTCCAAACGCGCCATTTCCTTCTCGGCGTCTCGAATCTGACGGCCGCTGGGACCGGTCGGTCCGGAATTGGACTTCGAACTGTCGACCGTCGAGGTTGGGTCGGGAAGTCCTTTGGTCGTTCGCTCGATCCATGCGTCGATGCCGCCCGGAACTTCAACGATCGTGCCGTTGCTTCGAACTTCGATGAGTCGGTCGGTAGTGCGACTGAGGAAGGTGCGATCGTGCGAGACCACGACCAACGTGCCGGGCCATTGGCTAAGAAACTCCTCCACGAGACGGATGGTCTCGAGGTCAAGGTCGTTCGTTGGTTCATCGAGGAAAAGGACGTTGGGACGTAGGGAGAGGGCTAAGAGTAACTGCAGCCGTCTGCGTTCCCCGCCCGAGAGCTCCTTGGCTTTGGTCACGGGCAATGCGCCAGTGAACCAAAACCGCTTCATGAGCGCCACGTCGTCGGGCGAACCGGGAATACCGCGTGGCCCCGCGACGAGTTCTTGTACCGTCGCTTCGAGATCGAAGCCGCCCCCGCTTTGTTCGAGATACGAAGCGACCACGGTGGGTCCGCGTTTCACCGTCCCTTTGGAGGGTGCGAGAAGCTGCGCGAGCAGGTTGATGAACGTGGACTTTCCCGCACCGTTCGGACCGACAACGCCGACGCGCTCGCCGGGTCCGAGGTCAAGGGTGACGTCGCGCAGGATTGGGTCCTCACCGTCGTAGGCGAAGGAGACCTGGTGCGCCTTGATCACCGTGTTGCCGAGCCTCGGAACGTTGGTGGCGAGGTCAAGCGTCCCGGCTCGCGCGGCCGCTTGGGGTCGAGTCGCCAAGAGGCGCTTGGCGGCATCGAGTCGCGCTTGGGGCTTGGTGGCGCGAGCTTTGACACCTCGGCGAAGCCACGCCAGTTCAGTTCTCGCGAGGTTCCGACGTATCTGTTCGGCCGTCGCGGCCTGCTCCTCGCGAGTGGCCTGGGCCTCGAGGAGTTGGGAATAACCACCGGCGTGGACAAATGTCTTACCGCGGTCCAGTTCCACCATTCGCGTCGTTACCTGATCGAGGAGGAATCGATCGTGACTCACCAAGATCACGGCGCCTTTGAAACTCTTGATCTGCTGCTCGAGCCACTGAATGGCGTTGAGATCCAGATGGTTCGTGGGCTCGTCGAGGATGAGCACGTCGAGTTCTTCGCTAAAGATACGGGCGAGGGCGACACGCTTCAGTTGGCCGCCGGAGAGATTCACTGTTTCGACGTCGGCGTCGCCGAGCATGCCGAGGCGGTCCAGAGCCGAATCCACCTTCCATCCGCTGCCCAGGGTTGTGCGGACCGTGCCGGTGGGCAGGGTCGGTATTTGCTCCAGAAAGCCGACCCTCGCCTCACGACCACGGCGGATCGTCCCGGAGTCCGGAGTCATCGATCCCGCAATTATCCGGAGCAAGGTCGTTTTGCCCACGCCGTTAATGCCCACCACGCCGATCCGATCACCGGAAGAGATGGTCAGGGAAAGACCTCCTAAGAGGGTCCGATCGGCACCTTCAAGGGTGACTTCTTGAAGGTCGACGAGAATAGCCACGGGATATCAAGGTTAGCGACCGAACTACAGACTTCGAGGCGGATACCTGCGCCACGGGTCAGCGCCGCGTCGCTGTGATCTCTCCTCGAACAAATACCGTCGTCAAGTTGAGTATCGGCGACGCCAATTCGCGCCGTCCATGTACCTTCGATGACGCGAGCTTGGTGCGGTTGAGGAGACACGTGGCCATGCGACGGCGTCGCGTCGAGGAAGCGTCCCATCAAGTGACACTGAATGAGTGCGTCAATCGCGCGTCTGCACTTCGGCCGGTGGTGCGCCAAGCACGCCGTCGATCTGCGACAGCAAGGCAATAATGTTGTACGGCTTCGTGGCGTAACCGAGCACGCCGAGCCCCTGCTCATTCGATTGCGGGCGGGCCGTGTCACCGGAAATGATGATGACCGGCGTGTGCAAGGTCTCCTCGCGACTGCGCAATGCTCGAAGTACTTCTTCGCCGCTTATATCGGGCAGGTTCCGGTCGAGCAAGATGAGGTCCGGTCGTTCCTGCTCGGCTATCTCGATTGCGTCGGCTCCGAGGCGGGCCTCCATCAGTCGGAGCTCCGGGCGCAACTTAAAGATGCTCCGCATCAGTTCGCGATTGAGCGCCTCGTCCTCCACGTATAGGACGGTGGACATGGAAGATTGGGGATTGCTCATTTCGCCTCCACTTCGAGTTCGGGTAGTCCCGGTCCGGTGTCGGACACTCGCAGAAGTTGTTCGTGATCTTTGAACATGGCGCCGATCAACTCATCGCGAGTGCGCCCGGCCAAGACCGTCATTTGCTCGTTCACATCGGTGATGGTGCCCGAGGCGTTGGTCGTCATGAGTGCGTCGATGTTTGATTCAATAAGGGAGCGAGTGTAGAGCTGCGTATTGGCCAAGGCAGTGGCTCGCTTTTGTTCGTCGGCGATGTCCTTGGCGACGAGCAAGAGACCGACGACGAGGCCCTCCCATTTGCCGGCGCGCGCTGCCTCGTCGGCGATGGTGCCGGAAACGCCGGCTTTAATGTCCCCGTCGACGAAGAGTTCCGATGCCGGCAATTGACGAATCGTCTCGCTGGGTTCGCAGCCAAAAAGTTTCCACGCACCCCGGTTCCAGAGCCGGATGCATCCGTCAAGATCGGCGGCGATAATCGAGTATTCGGTCGAAACTTCGAGAACGCCACTGATGAAGTTGGAAGCATCTTCGAGCTTCTGGAACGTCGACGCATCAAAAGTTGTGAGTCCACCGCCACGGCGTCCCCCCAACTGGTTTACCGACGCAACCAGTAAAATGACCGTAGCGTCAAAATTGCCCTTCACGACGAAGAATTGTTGAATGTGGCGCACTGTCACACGTGGAGTATGGGAACGGGTGACGAGCGTGAAACATGTGAACTACTCACATATCACTGATGGGCGGCCCTTTTGGGACGACAATGCCCTGCCGATAAGGTTGACCAATGCAATCGTCCAACAGCGGCGTCACCTCGATCATCCTGATCGCCGCGATGGTCTACATCTCCGTCGAAACCCGAAAGGGGCGGCGAAATGCCACGGGCGTGGCGTTGGAAAAACGCGAGCGTCTTCGTCCCTTGTCGATCACCTTGGTCGATCCGCTGATCTCACTCGTTCTCATTGGACAGATTTATTGGAACCTCGCGACTTCCAACGTCTGGCATGCCCTCTTCGCGGTACTCGGCGCTCCTTTTGGTGTCGCCATTGGTTGGGCGCGGGCCCGGGTAATGTTGGTCCGCGCGATTCCGGAGATCAAAAGTGTGGTTCTTCGACGAAGTGCAACGGAGTACGCCCTGCTCGCGCTATTGCTGGGCCTTCGAATCACCGAAGACTCCGTGACGAACAATCGCGCCGGATTCGCTTCGTACGCATTGACCGCACTGATCTCGCTGGCGGTGGTGGAAGCCTTCGCCCGCACGGGATTCATCGCGCAGCAGTACCTGAAGGAAATGAAGACTCCCTCGCAGATCGTGCCCCCACCTCCGCACCAGTCACAGCCGTAGACGTCCAGAAGGGCCGTCGTCGGTCCGATTGAAAAATGGTGGCGGCGAGCACTACATTGGGCAAAATGTCCACGACGGAAGAACAACGAGATGCGTACGAGTCGTCGCGCGAGCGCATCGCCGCACTGGCGAGAACTCTCACCGACCAACAGCTCGCGACCACTGTCCCGTGCTGTCCCGAGTGGAGCGTTAAGGACATCATCGGGCATTTAACGGGCGTCTTGGAGGACCGCGTCGCCAACCGGTTACCGACGGGCGGCTTCGACTCGTGGACGAAGTCCCAAGTCGAGCGTCATCAAAGTGACCCGCTGACGGCGGTCCTCGACGAATGGGAGGCACTCCCGAAGGACCTGGGCGACGCCCGACCCTCCTTCGCGGCGCTTTCCTTCGACGTCGTGACGCACGAGCACGACATCAATCACGCGTAAGGGATCGCCGGTGACCGAAGCAGTCTTTCGGTACGCGTTGGCGCCGAGCGCGCCAGAGAACG
>JANXXO010000030.1 GCA_025350565.1 Acidimicrobiaceae bacterium | reverse complement strand
AGTGAGGAAGCGCAACATCGAATAATTCTACGGCGAGAACGGTCGGCTATTGGTCGTTCGAGTAGAAGGGGTTCTCGCCCGACGCGTGGTCGGTGACGTCGATGACACCGGTCAGCTCGGGGATGGCCTCAATGAGGGACGTCTCGATTCCCTGCGAGAGTGTCATGCGGCTCATAGCGCAGCCCTGACATCCGCCCGAGAGTTTCACGTAGGCGACTTTCTTCTCCTCATCGAGCGCGATCAGATCGGCTCGTCCTCCGTGCGATGCAATCGCCGGATTCACACTCGTTTCGAGCACGTTGGCCGCCAAGACCGCGAGGGGTCCCGTCACACCGAGGGCCAGAATGTCGGCCGGCACCCCGGGGTTAATCTCCTCGGGCGTTGGCGCGTTGGGGTTGACCAGTACCAAGCCACCGCCGCCTTCGCTGGCGAACTCCAGGCGGCTGCCGCGAATGCGCGACACACTTTTTTCGGGCACGACAATCGTGACCCCGCCGTCGCTACCAATGGCGGCGCCCTCGGGTGCGTCGGAGCGGTCGGAGAAATAGAGGTCGTAGGCGTAGCCCGCACCGCGCGTGCCGGTTACCTCGACGAAGAGCGCGAGGGTCTCGGCGTTGTCTTCCGCGTTGAGTGCGTCCATGACGACGTTGCGCGCTTCATCAGTGAGCGAAAGTACTTCGAAGGTGTCGACGGTGGTCATGTCTTAAGTGTACGTGTGCACAAGGTCGCAACGCACACCAACTATCGTTCACTGCGTGAGTTCCATACCCTCCGACGCCCACGAATGGGTCAGTTTCGAAGACACCAAACGCCAGCGGACCTGGATGTTCGACGTCACCTTCTTAGAGAGCAACTGGAAGTGCATCTTCGGTGAAGGTTGCCAAGGGGTCCTTACCGAGGCCACGCCGGAACTGGTCCAAGGGTGCTGTAGTTACGGCGCCCACTTCACCGATGAGAAAGACCAGCGACGAGTCGAAAAAGCCGCCAAACGTCTCACCGACGATCAGTGGCAGTTCAAGTCCAAGGGCCGACAGGGCACGACGCGGGTAAAGAAAAATGGCGAGATCGTGTCGAGACTCGTGCAAGGCGCGTGCATCTTTCTCAACCGTCCGGACTTTCATCGGGGACCGGGCTGCGCGTTGCACGTGATGGCCATTGACAATGACGAGAGCTACATTCCGCTCAAACCCGAGGTCTGTTGGCAGTTACCGCTTCGCCGTGAGGACGAAGTCGAAGAGTCCGGTCACGTGATCACCCGCATCGCGCAGTGGAACCGAAGCCACTGGGGCGAGGGCGGTGCCGACTTCCACTGGTGGTGCACCGAAGACCCGGCCGCCTTCGTCGGGCGCGATCGCGTCATCGACTCCATGGACGAAGAGCTCGTGGCAATGGTCGGTCAACTGGTCTATGACCAGTTGTTGGCGTACATGAATCGTCGTGGCGCCCAACCACGCGGCACGAGACTGCCCCACCCCGTCATGAGGAAAAGGGCTTAACCCTCAGCGGCGAGGGGATCTTCTTCGTTGAACGAGGTCCGAGGAAGTGATCCCAAGATCTCGTCATAACGGTCTTCTTCGGCGAGACACCATTCGGCGTGCACGTCTTCAGGAGGAGCTCCGCATTCGACACAAGTGGTCGCCCGAGGTCCCGTGGAGCGCTTCAGTTCGCGAGCTTCAACAAACCGACGATGGCGGCCTTTTTTCACGTCAACTCCTCACTGGTCGCAGGCCATAGCTGGCGGCGACCGCAACTCAGTAGTACCGAGTCGAGAAACCATCTTACCAACTGGGTCCCGCACTGGAGCCCTATCATTTCACTGTGAGCCAAGCCTTTGATCCCAACGAAATGGTGCTTCGATTCCGCGAACGCGCTGAAGCAGTCAAACGGCGGGGCTTCCCTCCGGTCGAAGGACCCGAACGGGTGCGCTTCATCGAAGCGGCCAACTTGGACTTTCAGGACTTCGCCATGCTCGGCGACGCCGTGGCGACGCTGGACGACGGCGTCCTGCGCCTGGAGATCGATCTTCGTCCTCCGAGTTAGCGCTGGGACTGGCTCGCCACGCGAGCCGTGCCTTCGGAAAGTAGGCCGACGCCCTTGCGAATATTGGAGAGCGCCTTGGCCCGCCCCGATTGACTCACTTGAACCTTGTAGCACTCGTTCGCGCCGGCCCCGACGTCACCGTAGGCCTTGGCCAGCAGGGCCGACGCTTGGTTGTCCGGTGTTGGTAACGACGCGTTGAGCGTGGTGTCATCGAAGAGCAACACGGCGCACACGGTGTGCAGATCGTTGGCGCGCGTCGACGAATTCAATAACGCCGTCGCCGCGTGACGGGCGTCGGCGAGAACGACCTTCACGTTGCGGTCGAAGTTGCTCTGCGAGGTCCACGAGTGCATGGCTTGGGCCGGCGAGATGGTGCCGCAGGCCGCGAGCACAAGGCCAACGCAGAGGAACGCGACGATTCGCTTGCTCACGCCACGACGACGAGGTGCAGTTGGCGCCGTCCGCGCCGCACCACGAGGTAGCGATCGTGCAGGGCCTGTGTGAGATCGACCGGCGTGTCGCCGTCGATACGAACGTTGTTCACGTACACGCCGCCCTGTTCGAGGAATCGACGGGCCTCCGCCTTGGACGATGCGAGTTCGCAACGTACTAAGAGTTCGGGAGCGTCGATACCGGCCCGCAATTCGTCGCGCGCGAACGTCGAGGAAGGAGCGTCGGCGGTCACTTGCAACAACGTCGCTTCGTCCAGTTCGGCAATCGATTCGGCGAAGAGGGCTTCGCCGGCTCGTTCGGCCGACTTCGCGGCGTCCACGCCGTGCACCAAGCTGACCACTTCGTTGGCCAGCGCGTGCTGCGCCCTTCGCTGCTGGGGCGAGGTGCTCGTCGATTCGTCTAATTCCTGGATGGTGGTGTGGTCGAGAAAGGTGAAGAAGCGCAAGAGAGCGGGCGTCATCTCATCTTCGGCGTTCAAGAGGAACTGGTGCAACGCGAAGGGTGACGTGAGTGATGCGTCCAGCCAGACGTGCTCGTTGGAGATATCGGACTTGCCGAATTTCTCGCCGTTAGCGCGCAACAACAGCGGCGAGGTCAATCCGTCGACCGTGGCGCCGGTAATCTTTCGCACTAACTCGGTGCCCATGGTGATATTGCCCCATTGGTCAGAACCACCCAACTGCAAGGTGCACCCTTGGTCGAGGTGCAGCCGTAAGAAGTCGTAGGCCTGCAACAACATGTAGGAGAATTCGGTGAAGGAAAGTCCGACGTCGTCGCGGTCCAGACGACTCTTGACGGTCTCTTTGGCGATCATCTGATTGACGGTGAAGTGTTTGCCCACGTCACGCAGGAATTCGGTCAGGGAGATGGTGGTCAGCCACTGCGCGTTATCAAGTAGCAGGGCCTGGTTCGCACCCGCGCTCGGCGAGAAGTCGAGGAAGCGCGACATCTGCAGCCTGATGCCTTCCACGTTCGCCTCGAGATGCTCCTTGGTCAAGAGAGGTCGCTCTACCGCCTTGAAGCTGGGGTCCCCGATCAAACCAGTACCTCCGCCGGCCAGCACGATCGGGCGATTGCCCGCCATCTGGAGTCGTCGCAAGTTGCAAAGTTGCAACAGACTGCCCAAATGCAGCGAGGGCGCCGTGGGATCGAAGCCGATGTAGGCCGTGACGCCGCCGGCACTCAGGCGGTCGAGCACCGTCTCACTGGTGGCCTGGTGCGCCAGACCGCGAAAGTCCCAGTCGTCACGTAGTTTCATCAACTCAGTCTACGAGAGGACGTCGCTACAAGATTGGCGTGCCGCCGGGATAGTGAACCTGCAACCAGAGAACGAAGGTGTTCCATGCGCCCGACACTTCGAGGACGCCGATCGTGATGAGGAGGACACCACCTACGTAGCCAATGGACTTTTGGTGTTGGCGCAACCATCCTGAGGCCGTCGCCACCCACTCGGTCGCGAGCGCCGCGACAACGAACGGGATGCCGAGCCCGAGACAGTAAAAGAACGCGAGGATGGATCCGCGCACGGCGCTGGCGCCGGTCGTTGCGGCGAGAGTGTCAATCGCCGCGAGGGTGGGCCCGAGGCACGGCGTCCAGCCCAGCGCGAAGAGAAAACCGAGCAGACCGGCGCCGAGAATGGTCGCCCGCGGTAAATGGTGGATCCGGCGATCACGCGAGAGAAATCGCGAGGGCCACCAACCGGCAAAGAAGAAGCCCAGGAGTATGGTCACCGAACCAAAGACAATCGTGAGAATGCGTTCGTCGTGGGTCTTCAAGGCGGATCCCAGGCCGCCGAACAGTGCGCCCTCGCTTACGAAGACAACGGCGAATCCGAGCACGAAAGCGATGGAGCCGAAGAGGGCCCTCCCTCGCCCAGCGCGTCGGTCCAACGAGCCCGCCGCCCCGCCCAAAAAAGCCACGTAGCCCGGAAGCAAGGGCAACACACACGGCGAAATGAAGGAGATGAACCCCGCCGCGACGGCGATCGGCAACGCGGCCACGAGCGAACTGGGCAGCGTGGCGATCATGCGCCGTCCACGAGTTGCGCGACGCGTTGGTTCCAGTCGTCGTGGTGGGCCACGTTGTCCGCTCGCGCGGGAGCCTTCACCACGATCACCGACAGGCCCTTCGTGTCCAGACCATGATCAATGGCCCGTCGAAGGGCTGGGATGGTCGTCACCTCGACGCCGACGTGACCGAAAGCCCGGGCCACGGCGCATAGATCGTGAGGGCGCGGGGTGGCGAAGAGCTGCTCGAAACGTTCACCGTCAAGCGCGGTGGCCTGGGGCAAAAAGGAGAAGATGCCGCCGCCGCCGTTATCGACGACCACGAGCACGCACGATCCGCCGCTTGTCCCGAGACCATCAACCAAGCCGGACACGTCGTGGAGCATCGTGATGTCGCCGACGAGTCCGAGGGCTGATTGGCCCACCGCCACGCCGAGGACCGTTGAGATCACGCCGTCGATGCCGTTGACGCCGCGATTGGCGAACGTGGGCGCGGTTCGTGCCTCGGCCCACCACTCGACGTCGCGTACGGGCATGGAGGAACCCACCACGAGCGGTACCTGATGATCGGTACTCGCCGCCACGACGCAACGCGCCACCAAGCTTTCGGTGAGCGGCGCGCTCTCCACGTCGAGAGACCCCAACCACTCCCCCACGCGCGCCGAGGCGTCCGCCCAGAGTTGAAAATACTCGCCGTCGGCCTTGGGCTCGCCCGCGCTCGGCAGGCCGGTGAGGAGTTCACTTACCAACCGATCGGGGTCGGCGACGAAGCCCGCTCCCGTGAATCCAATGGTGCGAACACGCCACTCACGAAGTCGCTCCCCGAGCACTTTCGAGGCGAGCAGCCCCCCAATGCGCACCACCACGTCGGGCCGTGCGCTGGACGCAAAGGAGGCCACGCGAAGGAGCGGATCAAAATACGGCAGCGCGCCACGTGCGGTCGCGTCCCCTAGTACAACCCAATTGCGCGCTTGACACTCTTCAATCGTCGCGGCACTGACGCCGTGTCCGGCCACGCACAAGACACGAAGGTCGTTGAGGTGGGCGACGCCGCCACTGCGAACCCACCCCTCAGGTTCGCGAGCCATTTCTTCGGGAAGTTCCGATGGCGTCGCCACCAACGGTTCCGCGAACGCCGCGTTGAGGTGCACGGGTCCGGCGTCGCCATACGGATTGTGCGCACTCTGGATGAGTTGACGAGCCAAGGGACGCCACGAGTCGACGCCTTGCGCGCTCGGCACGCCCGGATCTTCGAATCGACGCACCATGTGTCCAAATAGCTTTCTCTGGTCGATGGTTTGGGGAGCCCCAACACCTCTCAGTTCCGGTGGTCGGTCCGCCGTCACGATGAGCAACGGCACGTGGGCCCGCGATGCCTCGGCCACGCAGGCGTGCAGTTCCGCCGCGGCGGTGCCACTGGTGACGACAACGGCGACGGGACGAGAGGTCCGTAGAGCTCGACCAATGGCGAAGAAACCGGCGCTTCGTTCATCAATGCGCACGTGGATGGTGAGTTCGGGTCGCGACGACGCCGCCAAGGCCAACGGCGTCGAACGTGACCCCGGACAGATCACGACGTCGCGTAACCCTTCGCTAATCCATTCGTCAAACAGAGTGGCCGCGAACGTGGCCTGCACCACGCCAAGGCTCGGTACGCTCTGTTCCAATGTCACTCCTCGGTCTGCAACGTCACGGCACGGGACCAATCTTTGTCTGGCTACACGGCTTCACGCAGACCAAGGACTCGGCACCGTTGTTCCGTTCCATTCTGGCAGGAACGAATGAACTTCTTACCGTCGACCTGCCCGGGCACGGTGAGAATAGCGCCATCGCTGCGTCACTGCCCGCTACCGCGGCGCTCCTCGCCGACGTGCTACCCACCGAGCCCTTCGTGCTCGGTGGGTACTCCTTCGGGGGCCGGGTCGCCCTCCATTTCGCGTTGCGCTTTCCCGAACGGGTAAGGGCCCTGGTGTTGGTGAGCGCGACGCGCGGCATTGAGGAGGCGACGGAGCGCCACGCTCGGCGCGAACGCGACGAACTGCTGGCGCAGAGGATCGAAACCATCGGCACCGACGCCTTTCTCAAGGAATGGCTCGCTCAGCCACTGTTCGCTGACCTCACCATTGACGCCGGCGACGTCGCGGCGAGGAGTCGCGATCCCTACGGGCTGGCCACCTCACTTCGCCTCGCCGGTACCGGGACCCAGGACTGGTTGGGACAACGACTGGCGACGCTCACCACGCCCGTACTGTGCGTGGCCGGCCGACTCGACAAGAAGTTTTCGTTGGAGGCCTCGTCCATCGCAAGCACGGTGACCAACGGCATGGCGGCCATCATCGACGGGGCGGGCCACGCCACGCACCTCGAACGCGCGTACGACACCGCACGGACGATCGAGACTTTTAGAGTCGCACTCTGAAGAGCAACGCCAGCGACACCAGTAGGCCCAGCTCGAGCTGGGCGCGAGCCGAGTAGACCAACATGGGCAGGAGTTCGCGTCCATTCCTCTTAGAAAAGGCCAAACGCGTGGCCGGTAGATAGGCCAATAGGGCGACGACCGCGACCACCGAATGTCCCGACGCGGCAAAGCCCGCGAAGACGCCCACGGCACAGATCACGTAGAGCCAGGAGGCCCGTTGTCGTTGTAGTCGCGCGGCCAAGGTTTTCTTGCCGGCGTTCGCGTCGCCGACGACATCACGCAAATTGTTCGCTTCGAGGAGTGCACAGGCCATGAAGCCGCACGCCACGCCCAGCCACCAGGCTCGCGCGGGAATGAAAAGGTGTTGCACGTACGCCGTGCCCACGGTGGCCACCAGACCGAAGTACACGAACACGAAGAGTTCGCCGAATCCGTAGTAGCCGTAGGGCTTGGGACCACCGGTGTAGAACCAACCGGCCAAGACCGCGGTGACGCCGATCAACAGCAGCCACCACGACGTCCGCGACGCTAAGTACAGCCCGGCCACCCCGCCCGCGAAGAACCAGGCGAACGCCGCCGTTCGCACCAATCGCGCCCGAACCAGTTTGGACGCGGTGAGGCGAAAGGGACCAACCCGCACTTCGTCGGTGCCCCGGATACCGTCGGAGTAATCGTTGGCGTAGTTTGTGCCTATCTGCAGGGTCAGGGCCACGACGAGGCAGAGCGCCGAGTTGCCCCAGTTGATGGTGTCGGGACGAATGAGCGTCGTGCCCACCACCACCGGCACGGCGGCGGCGGGGAGAGTGCGCGGACGCGCCGCCAGGACCCAACGCCGCAGTGGCCCGGGAGCGTCGGTCATGGACGTTTGGGGAACTTCGAAAAATCTGGTTTGCGCCGTTCGACGTAGGCGTTGCGACCCTCTTGGCCCTCTTCGGACATGTAGAAGAGCATCGTGGCGTCCCCAGCCAGTTGTTGGATTCCCGCCATGCCGTCTTCGGCGGCGTTAAAGCCGGCCTTCAACATCCGTAGGGCAATTGGCGACAACGTCAGGATTTGGCGACACCAGGCAATCGTTTCACGTTCCAAGTCGGCGAGCGCCACGACGGTGTTGACCAACCCCCAGTCGAGCGCCTGGCGCGCGTCGTACTGGCGACAAAGGAACCAGACCTCTTTCGCGCGTTTCACGCCAATGGTGCGGGCCAACAGCGACGAACCGTAGCCTCCGTCGAACGAACCAACCCGCGGACCGGTCTGACCGAAACGGGCGTTGTCGGCCGCGATGGAGAGATCGCACACCAGGTGCAAGATGTGCCCGCCCCCAATGGCGTAACCGGCGATCTGGGCGAGCACGGGTTTCGGCAACCGGCGAATCTGAATCTGCAGGTCCAGTACGTTCAGTCGTCCGACCCCTTGGCGCGCGACGTCGTCATCACCGATGTACCCGTCGTCGCCGCGAATGGATTGATCGCCGCCCGAACAAAACGCGTCTGGTCCGGCCCCGGTCAAGATGATCGCGCCAACGGTGATGTCGTCACGCGCACGTTCAAAAGCATCCGAGAGTTCGAAGAGGGTCTGAGGGCGAAAGGCGTTGCGCCGTTCCGGCCGGTTGATGGTGATACGGGCGATCCCTTCACCGACCTCGTAGATGATGTCGTCGAATTCGCCGACGTGCTCGAAGTTAGGAAGCGCAACGTGGCGGAACTCTTCGACGGGGTCGACTGGTAAACCTTGGATGATGGTCTCGGACATTGGAACCACGCTACCGGTCGGTCGTGCAGAGCAGCGTGCGCCGACCGGCCGACCTTCCGCGGTTCGCTGAGGCGGGTGGACCGACGACTGCTCCAGCGGTGACGAACTGGATGGCACCGTTGTCGTCGCCGACCACGGAATGGTGCATATTCTTCGACGTAGGCTGGTTTGCGTGACCTCACTGCTCGCGCTCGATTTCGAGCTCGGTCCCGATCTCGAGCGGGCACTTCGCGAAGCCGTCGAGGCCGAGGAGGCGTTCTGTGTACTGGACCGGCGCCTCTCCGCGCGGCGACGACTCGATCAAATCTCCCAGCTCGGCGCAACACACGTGCGCGACCGTCACGGTCGGCGAGCACTCGGCGAGGGAACGGGTGTCGACGCCGAGATAGGGCTGGTGATGCTGACGTCGGGCTCGAGTGGGAGTCCCAAAGCGGTCGAATTGACGTGGGAGGCGCTTCGCGCGAGCGCGACGCTCACGCAATCGACCTTGCGCGGTGACCGGCCCCCCATCTGGCTCCCTTGCCTACCGGCCGCCCACATCGGGGGTCTGGCCGTGCTGCTGCGCGCCGTCCTGAGTGACGCCCAAATTCTTTGGGGCGTCGACGACCTGGGTGTGGGTCCTTCCTTCGGAGCGACCCACGTGTCGGTGGTCCGTGCCCAGTTAACTCGCCACGATGTGAGCGGCTACGCGAAAGTGTTACTGGGAGGAGCGGCCCCACCCACCGCGTTGCCCGACAACGTCCTGACGACGTGGGGAATGACCGAGACCGGTTCCGGCATTGTTTACAACGCCAAACCCCTACCGGGCGTCGACGTGACCAGCGTGGACGGCCAGCTTTGTGTGCGATCGCCGACGCTGTTTCGTTCGTATCGAAGTGGACCACGTCCGACGACACTCGGACCCGACGGGCGCGGCGATTGGTTTCCTACCGGCGACGCCGGCGACGTCGTGGACGGGAAGGTCTCCGTGCGAGGTCGACTGGGATTCCTCATCAATACCGGGGGTGAAAAACTGTGGCCGGAAGAACTGGAAGTGGCCCTCGCCACTATTGACGGCGTGCGCGACGTGGCCGTCACGGGTGTGGACGATCCAGAGTGGGGACAACGCGTCGTGGCCTTCATCGTCGGTGACGGATCGCGAATGGACGAAACCGTGCTCGCCGTGGCCACCGAACGAATCGGACCCTGGGCTAAACCGAAAGAGATCCGCTACGTCGCGGCGATTCCGCGCACGGGTAACGGCAAGATTCGCCGTGGTGACCTGGCGAATCTTTTCTAATCGGGCGGCGTACTTCGCCCACCGCGAGTAGCTAACCCGCGACCGTACTGCCTCGGCGGGCGACCGAGTCAATCGACACGGCCGCGAGCAGGACCAGCGCCGTGGCGATGTACTGCGTCGCTGCGCTCATTCCAATGAGTCCCATCCCGTTGGGAATGGTCGCGATAATGACGCCACCCACGACGGCGTTGATCATTTTGCCGCGTCCTCCGAACAGGCTAGTTCCGCCAATAACGGCCGCGGCGACCGACTCGAGCACCAGGTTGCCGCCTTCGATCGAGTCGGAGATACCTCCGAGTCGCGACGCGTAAATGAGTCCCGCGATGCCGGCCGTCAAGCCGGCGAGAGCGAAGGCCATCAGTCGGTATCGGTTGACGTTGATGCCGGAGCGACGAGCGGCCTCACTGTTGCCACCGATCGCGTAGATGTATCGACCAGCTTTGGTCTTGATCAAGATGAAACTTCCCGCCGCGAAGATGGCCAAGACAATGGGGATCACGAAGGGCATGCCGTCGATGGTGGTGAACGTCGAACGATTGGTGTTGAAGATCCAGATCATCAGTACACCGGCGATGAGCAGCAACACGATCTTTGCAACGGTCACGTTGGTGTTGGCGTCCAACCCGCTGGTTCGTCGAATTCGGTCACCGCGCAACATGGAAAAGCTGGCGATGGCGACGATCGCGATGACGAACAGAATGGTGGCGAGCGGAGTGAAGTTTCCATTCACGAAGTTGTATAACTCGGAGTTATGTAGGGGTATGGCCCCACCGGTGCCCTGGCGGTCGACCAGCCAAATGAGCACACCTTGCCAACCCAGCAGTCCGGCCAGAGTGACAATGAACGAAGGGAGACGTAGACGGATGACCAGTTGACCACTGAGGGTAGCGATCGCGGTCGTGATGACCAGCGCGACCAGCACGGCCAGCCACCAGGGCCAGTTGTACTTGGTGTCGACCAAAATGACGGCCGCTGCGGCCCCTATACCGGCGACGAAGCCCAGCGAGAGATCGATTTCGCCCAAGAGGAGAAGCCAAATTTCGCTCATACTCAACAGCACGAAGAAACAGGCCTGAATCAATAGATTGGTCAGGTTCTGGGGGGTGAGGAACACCGAGTTCTGCGCCTGGAAATAGATGACCAGCGCGGCGAGACCCAAGAGAATCGGAATCGAACCGTTGTCGCCTTGCCACACGCGCTTCACTTGGTGGGACAGCGAAGAACGGTGTGGTTCAACGTGCGCCGCGGAATGTTCGTGCGTTACCTGCTCGGGGGCGTCGGACAACGGAGAACTGCCTTTCGGTTAGAGAGTGGAGGAAAGTCGCGAACCCACGCGGCTGGACTCTCCGGTCGTGATCAACTCGACCGCACTGGTCGTGTCGTAATTGGCAATCGGGCCTTCAGAGACGATGGTGCCTAGGTACATGACCGCGATGCGATCGGCGACACCGAACACGTCGAGGAGGTTGTGCGAGATGACGAGTACCGAAATGCCCCTTGCGGCCAACGTGCGAATGAGTTCCAGCACGAGTTTGGTTTGCGTCACACCAAGCGCGGCCGTCGGTTCGTCCATAATGACGAGCTTCGAATCACGCATTACCGCACGCGCCACCGCGATGGCCTGGCGTTGTCCACCCGACAGTGAACCAACGAGCTGACGCACTGACTTGACGGTCGTGACGGAAAGATCCTTCAACGTTTGCTTGGTCGCCAGTTCCATCTTTATTTCGGACAGCATTTGAAACTTCGACTCTTCGCGCCCGAGGAACATGTTTTGCACGATGTCGAGATTGTCGCAGAGCGCTAGGTCCTGGTAGACGGTGGCGATCCCCAACACCGACGCGTCGCGCGGGGTGTGCACGGTGACCTCGTTGCCGTTCCACAAGGTCGTGCCCGAGGCCGGGGCGTAGATACCCGAAATACACTTCACCAGCGTCGACTTGCCCGCACCGTTGTCGCCAATCAAAGCGGTGACCTGACCCGTCGGAACATCCAAATCACAGTCCTGGAGCGCCTGCACGGGACCGAAATTCTTCGATATCCCCCGCAGGCTCAACAGGGATGATGGTGTGACGACAGAGGCCCCCGAGCCGACTGGCCCATCTCGTCCGTCACCGGACGTGGAAGGACTAGTTGACTCGGGGGCTTTCTCCATCAATGACTACTTATTTAATGCCGTACGTCGTGCAGTCAGCCGCGTAGGTGGGCTGGCTGGAGCCAGCAACCGTTGGCGCACTGGTCGTGCACAGGTCCGACGCCTTGACGACGCCGTCGTGGATAACCGTGGACTCAACATCCTTAGCCGTTACCCAAGTAGCGGTCAACAGCACCGACGAAACACCCTTCTTCTCAAGCGTGTCGGGCGTCTTGCCGTTCACCAAGCTCGCCGGCGGCTTCATGCCAGCGTTCAGGTAGACCGCAAGTGCAACTGCCGACTGAGCTTCCTTGTAAATCGGCTTGTAGACGGTGCCGCACTGGTAACCAGAGATGACGTTCTGGAAACCAACGAGTGATGCGTCTTGACCGGTGAACGGGAAGGTCTTTGGCTTCAAGCCCTTGCCCTGCAGGTAGGTGATGATGCTCGAAGCGTTGTTGTCGTTCGGTGTCACCGCAGAGTTAATGCTCGGGTGTGCCGTGTACGCAGCCTCAAAGTCCGAAGCGGCCGTCGGGCCATCCCACGTACCGGCGTTCTCCAACACGGACTGCTTGGCACCGGTGAGGGTGGTGGCAGAGGTGTTAAAGCCCGCAGCGCCGAGGACGGTGTTGTAGCCCTTCGCGAACAGTGTGGCGTTGTTGTCAGTCGGTGATCCGTACGAGATGTAGGTTACGGGGTTAGTAACACCCCAAGCGGTCTGGCAAGCCAGTTCGCCCTTGCCAATCAACGTACCGACCGCGACGTTGTCGAAGCTCACGTAGTACGAACGCTGTCCACCCAAGGTGAGACGGTCGTAGTCAATGGTCTTCACGCCGCGCGCAGCTGCGTAGGCCTCAATGGAAGCACCCGTCGTTGGGTCGATTGGGTCAATGATGAGGACCTTTGTGCCGCGGGCAATCGCCGCCTGCGCATCGGTGAACATCGTGGTGTCTGATCCCAAAGCGTTTTCGACCTTCCACTTCTTGACGCCAGCGGTCTTGAACGCCTTCGTCAAGCCCGGAGCGTCAAATTGCGTGTACCGAGCCGAGCTCTTGGTGTCGGGAAGGATCACCGTAATGGCGCCCTTGCCCTTCGCCACGATGGGCTTCAGGTATTTCATCGTCGAATAGCTCGTATTAAACGTGCCAGCCGAGACGGTCTTTCCAGCTGCGGAACTCACGCTCGGCATCATTGCGACGACAAAAGTGCCGACCAATGCGACCGACGCAAAAGCCCTTCCTGTTTTAAAATTCATATCCCCAACCCTTCAGTGACACCGTTGTGGTGTCGATAGTTAATTGCACTACGTGAACATTGCGTGAAACTGAATGTCCGCTTGGTAAAATAACATGCCCACCGCGCGCCGGTCGTTCACGGTACCGAAATTCCATCGAAATTCCGCGTTCACGTTACGACTCCGCCGAGCCCAGCGTCACCGCCGGGCCCATTTTCTCAAACGAAACAGCGAGCGTTGGCGTCGTGCCATCCGACGCGCGACGTCGTAAACCTCTTCACATCCTGATCACGTGGGTTTTTCTTGCGTTGGCTTGCCGCGAAGGACGAAGCACGTGCCGTGAGGGTCGGTCGAGTGGCCCGCAGTGTTGTGATTTATTTACACGAACGACGCTACGACAACGAAAGGACCTGCTCCATCGTTTCCATAATCGAAATCGTCTCGTCCAGCGGCATCATCGGACTCTCGAGCGCTCCTTCGTCGAGGCATCGCGCTACCTCGGCCGCTTCGAAGTGCAGACCACGCCCGATCGACGGGAACGGAAAGAGTCGCTCGTCACCGTTTCGTTGCACCAAGGTGAACGAGCCGGGCGCGTAGAACGATCCAGGCAGTTCAATGCGCGCGACGGTGCCCGAGACCGACGCGCGCGTCGGTGTCCTCGCCCCTGAGGTGCACGAGAGCACGGCCTGGGCACCACTCTCGTAGCCGAACACCATCGCGACGGATCCGTCAACGCCGGTGAAGGCCGGTTGGGTAATCGCCGCCACCCGCGACGGACGGCCGAGCACCATTGAAGCGAACGAGACCGGATAGACGCCAAGGTCCAGCATCGCGCCTCCGCCCAAGGCGGGACTGAAGAGACGAAACTCGGGATCGGTAGCGAACCACTGGCCATGGTCAGCCTCGACGCTCACGATGCGACCGAGCGCACCGTTCGCGATCAGGGAACGCAGTTCAATGATGTTGGGCAAGCAACGTGTCCACATTGCCTCCATGAGGAAGAGTTGCTTTTCGCGTGCGTGGGCTACTAATCGTCGGGCCTCGTCACTGGTCATGGTGAAAGCTTTTTCCACGAGTACGGGCTTGTCGTGATCGAGCGCCAAAGTGGCGTTGTCGAAGTGCATGGGGTGGGGCGTCGCGACGTAGACCACGTCCACCTCGGCGTCGGCGACTAACTGTTCGTACGAACCGTAGCTCCGGGCAACGTCGAAGTCACTGGCGAAGGCGTCGGCCGACGATTGGGTGCGTGATCCAATGGCCGCGACCGCGCCCGCGCCGGTGAGTGCGAGGTCACGGGCGAACGTCCGCGCAATGCCCCCCGTGCCGATGATTCCCCACCTAAGAACTCGTGCCACGCGTGCTCCTTCTGTCGTTTCGCAACTTCACAGTACTGATCCGAGCAATGAGGCGGTCCCGTGGGTCCGTCAGGTGATCTCGGCCTCGTCGCCAGGTGGCGTGAACGACACGGTGACGAGTGCGTGGTCGTTACGCTTCGTCGGTGACCAATCGACTCGTCAATGCCTCGAGCGCCTATCTACGCCAACACGCGCAGAACCCGGTGGACTGGCGAACCTGGGGACACGAAGCGCTGGACGAAGCGGCGCAACTCGACCGTCCGATCTTTCTCTCCGTTGGCTACGCCGCGTGTCACTGGTGCCACGTCATGGCCCACGAGTCCTTCGAGGACGAGCACGTCGCGGCGCTGCTCAACGAGTACTTCGTTCCCATCAAGGTTGACCGCGAGGAGCGTCCCGACGTCGACGCGCTCTACATGGCCGCGACACAACTGCTGAACGGGCACGGAGGGTGGCCCATGTCGGTCTTTCTCACGCCCGACGGTCGTGCCTTCATGGCTGGCACGTACTATCCGCCCGTTGATCGACAGGGCCAGGTGGGCTTCGCACGTTTGCTCACGGCGATGCACGACGCGTGGGTCCATCAGCGCGATGCCGTCGAGCAACAGGCCCAGGAACTGCAAGAGGGGGTCGGGCGCGAAGTCAGTTTCATCGACCATCTCGCACCCTTTACCGAGGCTCTCGATCTGGGCGCCACGCGACGCCGCTTGCGCGACGAGCTGGTGACGGAGGTGGACGCCGAGGGAGGATTCGGCGACGCGCCGAAATTCCCTCGACCCAGCTACGTCGAGGCACTCATCGAATTCGACGACCCCGAATCGAGGGCCGCCTTGGCTCGAACGCTCGACGCAATGTCGCGCCGTGGCCTGTACGACCACTTGCGCGGCGGATTCGCTCGCTACAGCGTCGACGCCAGTTGGCACGTTCCGCACTTCGAGAAGATGCTCAGCGATCAAGCGCTCCTGGTGCGCGCCTATCAGCGTGCGTCCTCGGTGATGCCCGAGCATGGTGAATGGCGCGAGGTCGCCTACGACACGATTGATTTCGTGCTGGCCGATCTCGCGCTCGACCACGGCTTTGCTTC
>JANXXO010000003.1 GCA_025350565.1 Acidimicrobiaceae bacterium | reverse complement strand
CACCAGCGGTGGTTAAATCACTCTTGCAGGCCCTCATCCACGAAATTCGAGTGGATAGCCGCCACGCCATCCAGCCCGTCTTTCGCGTGCCTTTGGCTGGCGACGCCATGGCGGGCGATGCGGTTCGCGCACCGTCCCGGTCGGTGGGCGCTGGGGGACTCGAACCCTCGACCTCAGCCGTGTGAAGGCTGCGCTCTAACCAGCTGAGCTAAGCGCCCGAGATCACAATCATACTTCGCCTCGTGTTCTCGGAGTTTAAGTGCGCGAAGTAGCCTCGTTTCGTGCCAGACAACATTGAAGTGCCCATAGATAAACCGTCGCGGTTCTCGCGGCGACCGAGGAGGGTCTCGGCGGTTCCACGAGAAGTTGTGCTCGGCCTCGACAAAACCGAGCGGGTCGTCAGCCTCATTGCGGGCGCGATTGCCATGATTTTGGCGGCGGTCGAGTTCCCCAATCTCCTCCACAACCGGCACATCATCGAAACTTTGAAATACAAGGGCCAGATTTGCCCCGCCGGATACAAACACGTGGTGACGCAGTGTCAGAAGTCCGTCCTCGTCCACCCTTCGTACTGGCTACCTCAGTTTCTTCTGATTGTCGTCTTTGGTGTTGGCCTCATTGTCTTTGCGCTGCTTCGCAAGCGTGTCGGAGTGGTGACCACCGGACTTATCCTGGGGCTCGCGCTTGCGACCGCGGGTCTTCCCTTCATCTTCGTCGCCGGCTGGTTAATCATCCGAGCCTTTCGCCTCCAAAAATATGGCGACGCAACCTTCAGGGGCTCAAATCAGCGCGCCAAACAGGTTGCCAGTGAACGAAGGGCCTCGGGCTCCTCGCCCCGTTCTCGGTCGAAGTCGGCCGTCGGGGACGGTCCTACGGTTCCCGGCCACACCGCTCCCCCTACCGCGTCCAAGCGCTATACCCCGAAACAGAAGCCACGTAAGCGTTAAGCGGTGGGGAAACTCGGTCTGGACTATCCAACGAAGTGGGGCCGTTCGCTGCCGGCGAGGTTCGTGCGTTCGCTTATTCACCAGTCCTTCCTCGTTCCCTACACGCGCTACCTCTCGTCGCTCGAAGTGCGCGACGTGGACAAGATTCGAGGACCCGCGCCCTTCCTCTTCGTGGCCAACCACACCAGCAACATGGATACGCCCATCGTCTTGGCCGCGGTGCCCTCGGCAATCCGGCGAAGGCTGGTGGTCGCCGCCGCCATGGACAACTTCTTCATGGACTCTCGACGCGCCTTTCGTACGGTGCTCGTCTTCAACGCGATTCCGATCGATCGACACAAGGTGAATCGGCGCAGCGCGCAACAGGCGCTCGAGTTAGTGGAAGAGAAGTGGAATCTCTTGATTTACCCCGAGGGCGGTCGCACGCCCGACGGAGAGTTGCACGAGTTCAAAGGGGGCGCTGCCTATTTGGCGGAGCGTTCGCACGCCACCGTCATTCCGACCTACATCCACGAGTCGGGTTGGCTCCAAGGCCCCAAGTACGCCAAAGCGGCCAAGTTCGTGGCCGCTCCGGATCAGCACCGCCACCACGTCATTGTTACCTTCGGTGATCCCATGCGCATGGAAGAGGGCGAGAACATCCGTCGGTTCAACAACCGGATAATCGACGCCGTAGAGCACCTCGGTCGCGCCGTGAGCGGCGACGCCAACTACGGCGTGAAGACCGTCGACGGTCTCTAGGAGTCGAGCACCCGGCAGCGCTCCCGATAGAGGAGGTCGGCTGCGGTGTGCAGCGGTTCAAGTGGCGTCCCGATCAGCGACGACAGCACCTCGTCGGCCAACCAGGGATTCATGGCCAGGACCGGTCCGTGCGCGTAGGTCGCCCAAATGTTCTTCGTCCGGTAGCCGTCCACTCGTCCGTCGTTGCCACGACCCTTGGTGACGGTACCGAGCGGGGCCAATCCCCCTAACGACGTCTGCCCGCCGTGGTTTTCGAAGCCCACGAGCAGGTTGGTTCCCACGCGAACGGCGAGTTCGCCCACGGCCCTTCGCTCGCCCCGCGTGGTCACGGCCGCGACCATGCCGAGCCCTTCGTACTGGTCGTTGCCTTCAATACAGAACGTTTCGCCAAGAATCTGGAGACCGGCGCAGACCGCCACCACGTGCGCTCCGTCGCGTACCGCGCCGCCAAAGATAGACAGCCGTAGGAGATCGGCCGCGAGTCGTTGCGGGCCGTCCTCACCTCCGCCCATGAGATAAAGGTTCGCCACGGGTACCGCGTCCCCGATGCCCACCTCAACCAGGGTGACGTCGATGCCGCGTCGACGCGCCCGCTCCGCCATCACCAACCCGTTGCCGCCGTCGCCGTAGGTGCCGAGAAGGTCCGGATAGAGCACGCACATAGTGATCACGCCTGCGACCTCGCTAACCAGTCACTGAACGCCGTGTAGTTCGCGAGCAGCGCAATGGTCGCCTTGGAACTCGGAAGGGACGTCTCGTCGTCCACGATCTCGTACGCCACCTGTGCGTAGTCGAGACGCGTCGCGAGGTCGAGACGCCGCTCACCGAGGCAGTAGACCGTGTGTCCCCGCAGCAGTTCGAACGGCACGTCGTACAGCCACGAGGGATCGCGCCCGTCGGCAATGCGCGCGTTGATGGCGACCCAGACGTCAGCCTCGTTGGGGGCCAGCGTCGCCAACATCGAGGCGAAACCCGAGGGATTCTTCGCCAACAAGAGCTGGAGGCTGTGACCGCGCCAGCGCCGGACGCTGAATCGTCCCACCACGCTCTGCAGCGCGTTGATGCGGGTCGCGGCGCCTTGCAGTTCCACGTGCACGGCGTGGAGCGCCGTCAATGCCATCGCGGCATTCGATCGATTGAACTCGCCGGGCATCGCCAACTCGAGTTCGACCATTTCTCCGTCCACCACGAGTTCGTCCCTGAGCGTGGTAGTGATGGCCAACGGCTTCGCGAAACCGCACGAACAGTGCCACGACGTGCCGACGTGACTGATGGCCAGTGTGCACTTGGGACACGACACCGCGTCGGCGAGCCACGTCGTCGGTACGTCGCACCACAGTGGGCGCGCGGACGTCTCGGCGGCGTAGACAATCAGTGGGTCGTTGGCGTTCGCCACGACCACCAAGGTGGGCGACGTTGACGCCGTGAGCATGGTGCGCCAACGCTCAGCCATTTGGCGAACTTCGTTGGCCCGGTCCAGTTGGTCGCGCGAAAGGTTGAGTAGGACAATCACCCGAGGGTCGGTCGTGCGGGCGGTCTTGGCGAGCCACGCCTCGTCGACCTCGAGGGCCACGTTGGTGCTTCGACCCCCGACGAGGGCCGCCACGTGGCCGGCGGGCATGTTGGCCCCGGTCTGATTCGTGGTGACCTCGCCTCCCCAGCCGGTCGCCACCATGGACGTGGTGGTCGTTTTGCCGTTGGTGCCGCTGACGAGCACGACCGTGCGGTCCTTGGTGAGCACGGTCGCGAGATCGGGAGCGATTTTCAGCCCCACCCGGCCGCCCGCCACGGTGCCCGAACCCCGTCCACTCCAGCGCGACAAGGCATTCACGGCGCGAAGAGCCCCCGACGCCACCACATGTCGAAGTTTCGAACCCTGGGCCATGCCCGCAACGCTAATGGCCCCAGAAAAACACAAAAGGCCCGACCGGGGGGTGGTCGGGCCTTTTGCAAAACCAGTGCAATTTCAATTGGGGGAATTGAAAAAGCAGGCTGGAACCAGTATGGCGTTCGGCTGGCTATCTTTCAACCGCATGGCACAGATACTACTTATCTGTATAGTAGATGTATGGAGATCCGCCAACTCGAGGCGCTCATTGGTATTGCTGACCACGGCACATTCTCCGGCGCCGCCGAAGTGCTCGGCACGGTCCAGTCAAATATCTCGAATCGCATTGCCCACCTCGAGAGCGAGCTCGGCACCGAATTGGTCGATCGCTCGACGGGAGCGCTCACCGAATCAGGCGAGATCGTGGTGGAACGGGCGCGACGAATCCTTGGTGAACTTCGCGCCATTGCCTCGGACGTGTCGGAACTGAGCGCCGACATCCACGGCGAAGTCGTCCTCGGCATGATTGGCTCGGCCGGTCGTTGGATTGTCCCGTTGCTCCTCGAGGCCCTTCGCTCCACCTACCCCCACGTGGCCCTGCACATCGTCGAAGGCACCAATTCGGTGATCGAACCGCAACTTGTGAAGGGCCATCTCGACCTCGCCGTCGTCGCCTGGCCCATCAATGCCCCGGAGCTGGCGGGCGTCGACCTCTTCAGCGAGGACCTGGTCTTGATCGTTGACCTGCAACACCCGTTGGCCAAACTCCCCGAGCCGCTCTCCTTCGCGACCTTGGCGCAGTACGAGATACTCCTCCCCTTTCGCGGCACGCCCATCCGGCGCGAGATCGACGAAGCCAGCCGGCACAAGGGCGTGGAGTTGAAACCCCTCATCGAACTCGACGGACTGCGCACCATTGCCTCGCTTACCTTCGACGGCTACGGCCCGTCGATCCTTCCCGCGACCATGTTGTCCAAACACCTTCGCGACAAATTCGTCGCTCGTCACATCGAAGGCATCGCCAAACGACGGGTACTCCTCGCCACCCGTCGCTTCGGCTTCCCCGCAGCCCCGGTACGCGCCATTCACGCCTTGCTCATCGAGGTCGTCCAACGGGCCCAGAACGTTCCCGACGGCGTATACCTAGGCAGTCTTCACGGTGAATAGCCAGGCGGCAGTCGCCCTGCGCTCACCCGACGAAGTCGCCTCCCACATCGCGCGATGCGACGCGCGCTTTGCGCCCATCATCGCCCTCGCCGGCGTGCCGCCACTGGCTCATCGAGCGTCGAACGTCAACGACCGATTCCCCTCCTTGGTGCGAGCCATCACCCACCAACTGCTCGCGACCAGTGCCGCCACGACCATCCACCAACGCATCGTCGAGACCTGCGGTGGAGCGGTCGACGTGCACTCGATCATCGCCGCCGGTCCGGCACAACTGCGCGAGGCCGGCGTGAACAACAACAAGGCCCGCGCCATGGTCGATCTCGCCCATCACGTACGCGACGGTCGGCTGCGCTTGGAGCGTCACGGTCGCATGAGCGACGACGAAGTCATTCGCGAGATGTCGGCCGTACGCGGAATTGGCACCTGGACCGCCCAGATGTACCTCATGAACACTTTGGCCCGTCGCGACGTCTGGCCCACCGGCGACTACGGCGTTCGCGTGGGCTGGTCCTTGGTCCACGGTCTGGACGACACCATCAGCGCGCGAGAACTCGAAGGTTGTGGCACTCCCTTTGCGGGAGTGCGGTCCTCGGTCGCCTGGTACTGCTGGCGCGCGACGCACGCCGCCACACTGTCGAGTCGTCGACTCGCCCAGTAACTTGGTCCCATGCCCACTTTGACCCTTGCGGACTTCGAACGAGACGCCCTCCCTACGCTCACCACCTACGCCGCGATCAAGTGCCTCTCACCGATGTACGACGCGCAGTGGGTCCAGCACGGTTACATTGACCAGGCGGTCGAGTTACTTTCGGACTGGGCACTGGCGCGCAAACTGGCCAACTTCGACGTCGAGATTCGTCGCATCGACCATCGCACGCCGGTGCTGGTAGTGACGGTCGCGGCGACGGCTCCCGGTGACGGCACGGCCGTGCTGTACGGGCACCTCGACAAACAGCCGCCGCTCGGCGACTGGTCGGAGGGTCTGGCCGCGTTCGAACCGGTCCGACGCGGCGACCGGGTTTACGCGCGCGGCATCGCCGACGACGGGTACTCCACCTTTTCGGCGCTGCTCGCTCTCGAGGCCATGGAAGCGAACGCCATCCCCCACAGCCGGTGCGTCGTGCTGATCGAGGCGAGCGAAGAGAGTGGCAGTCCCGATCTGGAGGCCTACCTCGACCAATTACGCGACCACCTCGGCCAGGTCGAACTCATGATCTGCCTCGACTCGGGCGCCCTCACCTACGACCGATTGTGGGTGACCACGTCACTTCGCGGGGTGCTGAACGTCGATGTCACCGTGAGCGTCCTCGAACAGGGCCAGCACAGTGGTTCGGCCAGTGGCGTCGTGCCCTCCACCTTTCGCATTCTCCGCCAACTGCTCGACCGCGTCGAAGACCCACAAACCGGGGAGATCCTCGTGCCGGCACTCAATTCCGTCATCCCCGAGGCGGAGCGCGCAGCGGCCGCGGCGACCGCGGCCGAGTTCGGCGACATCATCGCTCGCGAGCTGCCCACCTTGGAAGGCGTCGAGCTCATGGGCGCGAGCGCCGAGGAACGGATACTGCGACGCACCTGGTACCCGACGCTGTCGATCGTGGGCATTGGAGGCGTCCCGGCGCCCGAGATCGCCGGCAACGTCCTTCGACCCTCGACGACCGCGGTCTTGTCGTTCCGTCTGCCCCCGAACGTGGACGCCGCGACGGCCCGCGACGCCCTGATACCTCTGCTCACCACCGACGTCCCTTCGTCAGCGCACGTGGCCCTCGACAGTTGGAGCATCGGCAGCGGTTGGGCCACTCCGCCCATCGCCCCCTGGCTTCGAACGGCCCTCGACGCGGCGTCCGAGGACGCCTTCGGCCACGTCGCGGGCTACACCGGTGAGGGCGGATCGATTCCCTTCCTCGCGTCGCTCGGCCAGCGCTACCCCGACGTGCAGTTCGTAGCGACTGGGGTACTTGGCCCGCAGTCCAACGCCCACGGCATTGACGAGATGCTCGATTTGCCCATGGCGGTCGGGGTCACCAATTCGGTCATTACCGTGTTGGGTGCGTACGCCACCTCGAGATAGGACACTCATGAGCCGACAAGTAGATCTTTGGGTCGACCCCGCGTGCCCGTGGGCCTGGATCACCTCGCGCTGGCTCCTCGAAGCCGCGATGGTGCGCGACCTCGACGTGCGATGGCACGTGATGAGTTTGGGTGTCCTGAACGAGGGACGCGAACTCACCGAGGAGTACGTGGAGTTCATGAAGACGGCCTTTCGGCCGGTGCGCGTCTTGATTGCCGCCGAACAGCGCCACGGCGGGTCGGTCGTGGAACCGCTTTACTCGGCAATGGGGACGCGACGACACGTCAACCAGGAAGAGGAGTGGGACGACATCATCGCCAAGTCCCTCGCCGAGTGTGGACTGGACGCCGATCTGGCGAGCGCCGCCGACACGACCGACTTCGACGAGGCGCTGCGCGTCAGTCACAAGGAAGGTATGGACCCGGTGGGCTACGACGTCGGTACACCCGTGTTGCACATTGGCGACGTGGCCTTCTTTGGTCCCGTCGTCACCCCCGCGCCGAAGGGCGAAGCGGCGGGCACCCTCTTTGACGGCGTCTGGGCCGTCGCGAGCACGCCCGGCTTTTACGAAATGAAGCGGTCGCGCACTGACGGGCCGTCCTTCGAATGACCACCGAGACCATGTCCGGCGGCTTTCCGATTTACGTTTCGGGCACGACCGACGCGCCGCGCGCCGTCATTGTCATCCAAGAAGCCTTTGGCGTGAACGACCACATTCGCGACGTCGCCGATCGATTCGCCGCCGAAGGGTATCTCGCCGTGGCGCCCCAACTCTTCCACCGTGACGGTTCTCCCGAGGTGGCCTACGACGACCTCGCCTCGGCCATGCCCCTCATGGCCGACCTCAATCAACAGGGCATCACCAATGACCTCCAAGCGACGACCGACTTCTTGGCCACGCTCGGCTTTCACGCGCCCAACATTGCGATCGTCGGCTACTGCATGGGTGGCACCGTTGCTTTCTATGCGGCCACCCTCGGCCACGTCGGCGCGGCGGCCAGTTTCTACGGTGGCGGCGTCGCGGTCGGCCGTTTCGGATTCGCGCCCCTCATCGAACTGGCCGCGGAACTGCGCTGCCCGTGGCTCGGCCTCTACGGGGACCTCGACGCCAGTATTCCCGTGGAACAGGTGGAGGCGTTACGCGAAGCGACCCTGGCCGGGGTGTTCCCGACCGAGATCGTTCGCTACCCCGAGGGCCAGCACGGCTTTCACTGCGATATGCGTCCGGACAATTACAACGAGGCCGCCGCGACCGATGCGCACGCGCGCACGTTGGCCTTCTTCGTCGCGCATCTGCGCGACAAGTAGTCAGCTACGCGGTACGTCCTTCCACGAGACGTCCTTATCGTTGCGTGGTTCGCCCGCGAGTCCGAGGACTCGCTCACCAATGATGTTGCGCATGACTTCGCTGGTGCCACCTTCGATGGAGTTGGCGCGCATGCGGATGAAGGCTTTACGCATGTCGCCACCGGTCATCGCTGACTCGGTGGGGCGGACTTGGGGATAGTTCGAGCCGTAGAGCATGCCTTCGGCGCCTAAGAGGTCCACGCACAGTTCGCTGGTCTTTTGATTTTCCTCGGCGAAGGCCAACTTCGCGACCGCCCCTTCCGGACCGGGCGTGCCGGCTTTGCGCAAGTCGCTGGCGCGCCAGTTGGTGAGCCGGCCGACTTCGTTGCGCACCCACGACTGCATCAGTTCACTTCGCATGGCCATGGCGTGCGCGTCGGCGCGACCAGTCCAACTCTTCTTCCAGATCTTCAGGGCTTCACCAATCAGTCCGGAGCCGCGTGGCGGGACGGTGCCCCCAATGGACACGCGCTCATTCATCAAGGTGGTGATCGAGACGCCCCAACCATTGCCGACCTCACCGAGCCGTTGGCTGTCGGGAACGCGAGCGTCGACGAAGAAGACCTCATTGAACTCGGCCTCCCCGGTCGCTTGGTAGAGCGGGAGGACGTCGACGCCGGGCGCGTGCATGTCGACCAGGAAGGCCGTGATGCCGCGATGCTTGGGCACGTCCGGGTTGGTCCTCGCGATCAGGAGTCCGTAGGCCGCTTCGTGGGCCAGGGTCGTCCAGACCTTCTGTCCGTTGAGGACCCACTCGTCGCCGTCCTTTTCGGCTTTGCAGGCCAGTCCGGCCACGTCCGAACCGGCGCCGGGCTCGGAGAACAGTTGGCACCAGATTTCTTGGCCCGTGAAGAGCGGGCGCAAGAAGCGCACCTTTTGCTCCTTCGTGCCGTGCGAGACGATGGTCGGCGCCACCATGCCGTAGCCAATGACGTTGCGCATGAAGGGCGAGGGCACCCCCAGTTTCGAGATGGTGCGCATGGCGTAGAGCTGATCGGCGGGGCTGCCGCCGAGGCCTCCCTCGCCTTCGGGAAAGTTCACCCAGGCGAGGCCTCGGTCGAACTGCTCGCCGAGAAAGGTGACCGGGTCCGTCGTGGCCGGTGGACACTGGGCCACGAGTTCACCAATCACTTGGTCGATCGCCGCTTCAGAGGTGGCCATGGAACTCCTTCGTAGTTCAATCCTGCAGTGATACTAATGAGTGACTAGGAACGCACTGGCTGCCATGGTCGGTGCGGTAGAACGTGAGAGTGAAAACTCCGCGAATCCTCGCTACCTCGGGCGGCTACGTCGAGGGACCCGTGCAGATGTCCTGGCGCCTCGGCGCCATGTTGCTCGAGGCGCTCGCGCTCTCGGGAGAGACGCGCCCCAGGGTCTGTCTCGTGAACACGGCCATGGGCGACGCTTTGACGTACTACGCCATGGCCTACGAGGCCTTCAACGCGGCGGGCTGCGACGTCACTGAGCTGAAGGTCTTTCCCCAGCCTTCGGCCGACCCCGAAGAGCGGCTCTGCGGGAGCGACCTGGTGTGGGTCGGCGGAGGGTCGGTCGCCAACCTCTTGGCCTTGTGGCGCCTCCACGGCATCGATGTCGCCATGCGCGGTGCCTGGGAGCAGGGCGTGATCCTCGGTGGCGTCTCGGCCGGCAGCCTCTGCTGGCACGACGGCGGCACGACTGATTCCTTCGGCCCTTTGCTCCAACCCGTGACCAACGCGCTCGGCTTCTTGCCCTACGCCAATGGCGTCCACTACGACGCGGAAGCGCAGCGACGTCCCCTGCTCCACGAGCTCATGAAAGCCCACACCCTAGGCCCGCTCGCCTACTGTACCGACAACACCATTGGTATTTGGTACGAAGGCACCACACCCACCACGGTGGTCGCTGACGCCGCGGTGCCGCCCCTGGTCGGGCCTGGCGCCTACAAGACGGAGCTCGTCGCCGGCGAGATCGTGGAGAAGCGTTTCGAAGCCGGCAGCACCCTCGACTGACGTGGGACGCGGCGACGACCGATAGAATTGACGCCAAGAACGGTCGACGTCGTACAGGTCACCGCGAGTGCTATCTGAAAGCGACGCACCCCGATGATCATCGCCACCTCCAACGTCACCCACGCCCTGGCGATCACTGCGCCGACGCTCAGTATTCTCCAAGCCCTCGCCCAGGCCGCGCGCATCAGGAAGACGGGAGCCAACGGCGTCTCGCTGGCGACCTGGTTGCTGTCGGTCTTCGTCGCGCAGATCTGGTTCTTCTACGGCTTCGTCTTTCACGTCACCGCGGAAATCGTGGCCAACTTCCCGTCAATCCTCGTCACCACGGCGGTCGCCTTTCTGGCGGCCAAGAGTCAGCACAAACTCGCGCGCAGCGTGATGGGCTACGTGGCTATCACCGGCGTGACCATTGTCGCCACCGTCTTTGGTACGTTCCACGAGTTCCGTTGGGTGATGGCGACGGTCGCGGTGGCGAGTTCGGTCATCATCTATCTGCCCCAGGTGGCGCTGGTCATTCGACCCAAGGACCTCACGGGCGTCTCGGTCGTGAGTTGGTGCTTCGCCTCGATCACGTCACTCGCCTGGTGCGTCTACGGCATCCTCATTCACCAGCCGGCCGTGGCGCTGCCCAGCGTCGTGATGTTCCCCTGCGCGCTCACGGTCTTCATCCAGGTCGTCCGCCACCGGCTGCGCAACGACTCCGAGCTCGGACTCCAAGCGCCCATCGTCGAGTGAGCCGTCGAGGCTAACTGCCGGTTGGCTGCGGTAAGGACGCTCGAACCTTGTTCATGCGAGCGCTCAGTTCCTGAGCGCGATCAACGGCTGTGGTGGAGCCGCACACCTCGAGCCAGTTGGCGATCATTCGGTACCCGTCCTGGGTCAAGACCGACTCGGGGTGGAACTGCACCCCTTCGAGAGGAAGCGTGTGGTGACGCATCCCCATTATTAGCCCATGGGACCGGGCCGTGACCTCCAAGAGATCCGGCAGATTCACGTCCTCCACGACGAGAGAGTGGTAGCGACCCGCGACCACGGGCCGACTGACCCCGCGAAAGACCCCGGCGCCCTCGTGCTCGACGAGGCTCGAGCGACCGTGCAGTAGTTCGGGGGCCCGCGCGACGGTGGCGCCGAACGCGTGGCCGAGCGCCTGGTGACCGAGACAGACCCCGAGCATGGGCAGCGCGTGTTCGGCGCAGTGGTTGATGATGGCGACGCAGTGACCGGCGTCACGGGGATGGCCCGGTCCGGGTGAGATCAAGACGCCGTCGGGACGGAGCCGCTCGATTTCCTCGGGACCCACTTCGTCGTTTCGAAAGACGCTCACCCCCGCCCCCAATTCGTACAAGTACTGCACGAGGTTGTACACGAAGGAGTCGTAGTTGTCGACGACGAGGATGTTGGGGACGACGTGCACGACGAAATTCTAGGGCGGGTCGAGTCATTAACATCAGTCAATGGAACCGATTGACCTCGCCGCGTTCCGAGCGTTGGTCGGCCAGGACCGCAACGTGATCCCACTCCATTCCACGCTGCAACTGGACCGTGAGACCCCCGTGTCCCTGTACCACCGCTTCAGTTCGCGCGCGATCTTCCTGCTCGAGTCAGCGGCGCTCGGCGAAGCGACGGGCCGCTACTCGTTCATCGGGCTCGATCGACGCTGGCGCGTCACCACCGTGGATGGCGCGACGGTCGTCGAGGGCGTCAGCGGAGTGGACGAAGCCAACCTTCAACCGCTCGACGCTATTCGCCGCATCCTCGCGCGCTACCGGGTCCATGCGCCGAGCACTCTCCCCGACTTCTTCGGTGGGGCGGTGGGTTTCGTCGCCTACGACTACGTGCGACGACTCGAGCGACTCCCGCGCCCTCTGATGGACGACATGTGGCCCGACGTGGACTTCTCGTTCCCCGGGACCGTCCTCATCTGCGACCACGTACGTCACTCGACGACGGTCGTGGTGAACGCCATCGTCGATGAGGGCGACGACGTCGATGAGGTCTACGATCGTGCCTCGATCCAACTCCAAGCCGTAATCGACCTGCTCCTCGGACCCGAACCGTCGCGCGACCCCAATACCGAGCGCCTCATTGCGACGGCGCCTCAACTGCGCTCCACCATCGACATTCGATCGACCGCGCGCAACCTTTCGAGTTTCAGTGCCGAGGCCTACGGCGAGGTGGTCGAGCGCGCGCGCGAACACATCTTCGCCGGCGACGTCTTTCAAGTCGTGCCGAGCCAGCAGTTCCAGCGCCCGACGACCGTCGATCCGCTCACCCTCTACCGGGTGTTGCGCGCGCTTAACCCCTCGCCTTATATGTACTTGCTCGACTCGGGTGAGAACCAGATCGTCGGTGCTTCGCCCGAGATGTTGATGCGCGTGCACGATGGGCTGGTGAGCTACCGCCCTATTGCCGGTACGCGCCACCGGGGAGCGACTGACGTCGAGGACCGCCAACTGGAAGACGAGCTCCTGCACGACGAAAAGGAGATCGCCGAACACGTGATGCTCGTCGACCTCGGTCGCAACGACGTGGGACGCGTGGCCGTTCCCGGGACCGTTCGGGTCGATCGTCTGGCCCACATCGAGCGCTATTCACACCTCATGCATTTGGTGTCGCACGTCGAAGGCCATCTGAAGCCGGGACTCGACGCCTTTGACGCCTTTGACGCGCTCTTTCCGGCGGGCACGCTGACGGGGGCGCCCAAGGTCCGCGCCATGGAACTCATCGACGAGTTCGAACCCGTCTTTCGCGGCCCCTACGGCGGGGCCGTTGGCTACTTCTCGCTCTCGGGTAACGCCGACTTCGCCATCACCATCCGCACGCTGTCGCTGCGCAACGGCGTCGCTACCGTGCAGGCCGGCGGGGGCGTCGTCGCTGACAGTCAGCCCATATTCGAATACGAAGAGAGCATCAACAAGGCCTCGGCCCCGTTACTCGCGTTGGAGATTGCCGATCCCTCGCACGCGTAGCGGGCACTGACGTCAAGCGGGCTGCCCTCGGTGCAGCGTCGTGCGCGGGCGATCAACTTGCGATTTATAGGTCACTCATCGTCATCGTCGTAGGACGGCGCGACGCGCGGTCGCGAGTTTCGCCCGCGCTTTTTTCGCGTCTCGACGTCTTGTTGCAACGCCGCTTCCTTGGCTACCATCTCGTTACGGATTGCTCGCCAGCTCTGGAGACGGCGCAGGGGTAGGACGCCGTCGCGAACGGCGCGTTCGACCGCACATCCTTCGTCGCCACTGTGACCGCAATCGGAGAATCGGCATTGCCGGGCTAGTTCGGTGACGTCGGCGAAGGCTTCGTCGAGACCTTCGGGGCCAACGGTGAGGTCCAGCAGGCGAATTCCGGGAATGTCGAGCAGCACCCCTCCGCTGGACAGTCGGTAGAGGCGCCTCGTCGTCGTCGCGTGGCGGCCTTCGCCGGAGCGGTTGACGCTGAGGGTGACTTCGTCGATGCCCTCGAGGGCGTTCAAGAGCGAGGTTTTCCCGGCGCCGGAGGCGCCGAGCATGACGGCCGTGACGCCATCGTGCAAGAGCGCTCGTAGGTTCTCAATGCCGTGGCCGCTGTGCGAACTCGTGGTGAGGACCAGCACACCCGGCACCACTTCTTCGGCCTCGAGCACCAAGGCATCTGCAACCTGCGCTTCGTCCGACTTGGTCAGGACCACGATGGGCTGGGCGCCACTGTCGAAGGCCATCACCGCCAGTCGTTCCAGCATGAGGAGATTGAGGTCACGGTCGATGGGCAAGACCACGAGGACCACGTCCACGTTGGCGGCCATGGCCTGCACGTCGCCGGCGTTGGCTCCGGGTCGGCGAAGCTCCGTCCTACGCGGCGAGACGGCGACGACGTACTCGTCGCGAATACTCACCCAGTCGCCGGCGACCGGACTGAGGTTGAGGTTCGTGGCGAACTGAACCGTTGAGGTCGTTTCGCAACCTTGGTCGTTGGACCACGTCACTTCGGCCGTGAGACCGTGCACGATGCTCACTCGTCCCGGTGAGGAGTTGGCGGCGAAGTCGAACTCCGTGGGTTCCACCATGCCGAGCGTGCGCAACACGCGTTGCACGCGTTCATTCATTGGTACGGTGTTGGACGAGTCCAAATGTTCCTTCGTGGTTGGCGGACCTTGGAGCCGACGGTTCGGAACCAAGATTACGTGACCATGCACCTCGAGGCCAGGAAAACTTCTGTCGTGCTGCCCCAGCGGCTCCACGTACGCGGCCATTCCGTTCATTACCTCGGCACAGTGGCAGGATGGCTCATGCGCACACCCGGCTGGCAGTCACCATGGAGGGATCATCCTGGGGTGCGCCAACACGCAGACCTCTCCTTGGGCGAACGCGCCGCCGATCGGATGCGCAACGTGATGGGCTCGTGGCCCTTCGTCTTCTCTTTCTTCGCCATCATGATTCTTTGGGCGGCAATCAATACCGTCTTTTTGCAACGAGTAATCCATCACCGTGCCTTTGACCCGTACCCGTACATCCTGTTGAACCTCTTCCTGTCCATGTTGGCGGGCGTGCAGGCTGCCGCGTTGCTGATCGCCGCCAAGCGCACGGACTCCATTTCATCCGAGATCGCCATGCATACGCTGCGAAACTCCGACGACATCAAGCAACTCGTCTCGGAAAACACCTCGCTTACTCAAGAAGTGAAGAAAGCCACCGATCTCCTCGACGAGATACATCGACACGTAACGGCCATTAGCCCTCCCGACAGCGGACGGTTCAAGCCCGGTGAGGAACCTCCGTCACCGTCGTGAGCTAGTGGTCGCGCGAAATCATCGATTCTCGCGACGCCTGTCGTGCTGATGACTGCTGACTACGAGAAGCTGTAGTACTCCGGCATGAAGTTGCCGAGCGGGCTCGGCGTGAAACCAATCGAGCTCTTAAGGGTATTGATGACTTCACCTGGACCAAACGACTGTGGTTCGTAGAGAACCGGCAGTTGCTGGGCCGCGAAGGTGGCGTAGGCCGTGAGCTTTGAGGTTCCAAAGGTCGTGCCGTTAATGAGTGTCGTCATCTTGGGGTTCGAGTACGTACCGGGGTTGAAGCCACCCTTGGGCGTAAAGAGGGTTTCACCCGAAGGGAAGAAGTCCGGCGCGTAGGTCCAACCGCCGCCCCAGGAGCAGAGCTCGTAACCAGCCCCACTGCTGCAGGCGGAGATCACGTTGTTGAAGGTGTCGGTCGAGTGCGTGAAGGTGATGCCAATACTCGCCCAGTCGGCGATCTCCGCGTTAAAGGTGTCGTCCAACGACGTCGAACCGCTCGCCCAGATGATCTTGAAGTTCAAGGTGTAGCCGGCCGTGATGCCGGCGCCACACTGATTGGCGCCCGTGCCCGGTCGAACGCACGTCTGTACGCCGCTCTTCACCTTCCAACCGTGCGAGGTGAGCAACTTCTTGGCCGTTTTCAAGTTGAAGGGATACGGGTTGCCCACCGTCCCACTGAGCGACGAGGGAGGATTGGGCGGCAAGGGACTGTAGATCGGAAAGCCGTAACCCTTGTCGACGTTGGTGATAATGCCGTTTTGGTCGACCGCCGTCTGAAGCGCCTGGCGGATGTAGAGCTGAGAAATCGCGGCGAACTTGGGGTCCGACTTGGAAAAGTTGAAGGGAGCGTAGTTGAAGTTCCACTGGGGACCGGTGACGATGTGGTAGTTCGACTTCACCTGACTCCAGTTGGGGCCGACCGCGCCGGGGTTGGGTGCCGGCGACGTGAGGACGGTCGTATCGACGTAGCCGAGGTCTAATTTGCCGGACTGGAGCACGTTCTGTTCAGCCTGGTTCGAGGTGAAGGCCACTTCCTTCACGAACTTGACCTGCGCCTTTTGAGGACCGGAGTAAAACTTATTCACCGAAAAAGTGGCGTTTCCTAAGCTATCGAACGCCGTCAACTTCCAGGGACCATCGGCACCGCTCTGCCACATGGCGTTGGTGTACGTGCTCGTCTTTCCGGACTGCGCATCGAGGTATTTCTCCACGGCGGTGCAGTCGGTTTTGGCCTTCGCCGAACCGAAGACGTCCGTGGCGCAGGTCGACGGCGTCGTGGCTGAAGTGAGGTCCCAGGCGTTGGTCATGGGGGTGATCTCAGAAAGGTAGTTGTAGAGAATCCAGTTCTGGTTGACCGATTTCGTGAAGTTGATCGTGACCGTGCTCTTGGTGGCCGAGGCACTGGCGACTTGGTCGGGAATGCCAAAACCACCGTTGTACCCGCAGAACGACTTGGGGTCGGCCTTATACATGTTGAGGAAGAACATGACGGATGGGCCGTCGACCTTCTGACCGTCCGCGAATTTCCAACCCTTCATGTCGATGGTGATCTTTTTGTTGCCGTTGCTGAACTTTGGGCTGTTGCCCAGGGACAAGCTCGGCACGTACGAACTCGACGCCGAGAGTCCGAACCAGTACAGAGGACGGAACATCTCCTCTTGGAACTGCTCGGTGTTGGCAACCGAATAGAACGAACATCCCATGTACGGGAAGATGTAGTTGGGCTGTGCGCCCGGCGCCTCAGCGAAGGTGATGGTCTTTGACGCCGACGCCGCGGACGGGCTCTTTTTGTTGGTACCCCCGAAGATCACGACGCCGAGGACGATCAACACGATGACGATCGCGACGGTGACAATGGGCACGAGACGCTTTTTGGTGAACATAAGACCATCCTAAGGAGGCGTTCGGGTGACGAATCCGCAGCCCTGGTCACCACGCCACCTTCTCAGACGTTTGTAAAGAAGCGTCGTTCGCCCGGGCAGGTAGACCCGCCAAACTGCCACGAAACCATCCGCTACGCATTGTGTCGAGAAAATGCTTCATCGTCACCGCACTTCGAGAAGCCGTGTTCATTCACTCGGGCCGTCTGATCCCACCGCACTGCCCGGAATATGAGGTGGGCAGTGGAATGTAGGTTTGTCGAGTGAATCAACGCCGACGCCACTGGTATCGACGATGTGCCGCGGTGTCGGTGACGTCGGTCGTCCTGCTCGCACTCTCTCCGGTCTTTGACCCGTTCGCCATCGCCACGTCAGCGCCCCTGCCTTCCTGCTCTCCCGTCACCACGACGACGACGACCACGACGACGACCACGACGACGACCACGACGACGACGACCACGACGACGACGACCACGGTTCCGACAACGACGACCACCATCAATCCGCCGACCACCACCACCACGACTACATCGACCACGACCATTCCGGCGACGACGACCACCACCACTCGCCCGCCCCCTACGACCACTCGCCCGCCCACTACGACGACCACGCTCAAGCCCACGACCCTACTGTGGCCGTCAGGAGTAAGCAGCGCCATCGCCATTCCCACCTTGTGCGTCGCTGCGTCATCTCCCTTTCAGGCAACGGTGCCCATCGCCAGCGTCACCAAGATGATGACGACGTGGGTGGTGCTCCACGCTTTGCCGTTGACGTTCTCGCAAACCGGCCCGTGCACGACGGTGACCGCCTATGACGTCTCGGTCTACGACTACGACGTCCGTTCTGGACAGTCACGAGCGCGCATCGTGCTGGGCGAACGCATTTGCGAAGGGACGCTTCTTCGTGGCCTGCTGGTCCACTCCGCCGGCGATTACTCCGAACTCTTGCGGAAAATTATTGGGTGGACGCCCGCGACGTTCGTGCACGTCATGAACCGCGACGCCAGGGTGCTCGGGCTTACCCACACGCATTACGTCGATCTCACCGGCATCTCACCCGGCGACCGTTCTACGGCCAGTGACCAGGCGACGCTCGCCGTAAACCTCATGGACGCCGAGCCGATTGTCGATCACATCGTGACGCTGCCGCGGGTAGCACTCCCCTACAACGGGGTCGTTGGTTCGTACACGCCGTACGTGGGAGTAGCGGGCGTCGTGGGGGTGAAGTCAGGTTTCACGAGTGCCGCCGGAGGGTGCGACGTGATGGCCGTGAGGCTACAGATTGGCCACGTGAGTCTGCTGACCTACGCCGTTATCTTGGGCGAACATCGCGGTAACCAACTGGGGGTGGCCGGTGACGCAGCCTTGGCCCTATCCCAGTCCATTCGGTCGTCGCTGCGGTCGGCGCCTCAGTCGGCCGGCACCAAGGTCCAATGGACGGGTCCAACGTCGGACGTCCAAGGACTCTTCGTCGGTTAAGCCAAGGCTTGGCGAAGATCGTCCAAGAGATCGTCGATGTCTTCGATGCCGACGCTCAGACGAATCAAGTTGTCCGGTATTTCGAGCAGCGATCCACTGGTCGAGAGGTGGGTCATCGCGGCCGGCAGCTCAATGAGACTTTCCACGCCGCCCAACGACTCGGCCAAGGTGAAGAGGCGGGTCTTTTCGACGATCTCCTTCGCGCGTTGCGCTCCGCGCTTCACTTCGACGCTCACCATGCCGCCGTAACCCGACATTTGGACCTGGGCGATCTTATGGTTGGGGTGCGTCTCCAGGCCGGGATACCAAACCGTGGCGATCTCGTCGTGGGCGCTCAGTAGTTCAACCACGCGCGCCGCGTTCGCTTGGTGGCGGTCCATGCGCACACCGAGCGTGCGCACACCGCGCATGACCAGGTAGCAGTCGAGGGGTCCGGGAATGGCGCCCACGGCGAACTGGAAGAACTTCACTCGCTCGGCCAACTCGTCGTCGTTCGTGATGACCGCGCCCCCAATGACGTCCGAATGACCTCCGAGGTATTTGGTCGTGGAGTGCACGACGACATCGGCGCCCAAAAGCAGCGGTGTCTGCAGGTAGGGCGTGGCGAAGGTGTTGTCGATCACCAATTTGGCCGCGTGGCGATGGGCAATCTCGGCGAGGGCGGCGATGTCCACGACGCGCAGAAAGGGGTTGCTCGGCGTCTCGGCCCACAGCAGTTTCGTCTCCGCGTGCCACCCGGTCTCGACCGCATCGAGGTCGCTCAGATCAATGATGTCGGTGTGGATACCCCAGGCGCCGAAAATCTTGGTCAACATCCGGTAGGTACCGCCGTAGGCGTCGGTCGACATCATGACGTGATCGCCGGGCTTCAACGTGCGAAGGACGGCGTCGGTGGCCGAGAGACCCGACGAGAAGGCAATCGAGTAGCGCCCGTGTTCGAGGCTCGCGAGGACCGCCTCGAGCGCCGCGCGCGTGGGGTTGTCACCGCGTCCGTAATCGGCGAACTTCACCACGCCGACGGACTCTTGGGCGTAGGTCGAGGTCAAGTAGACCGGCACGTTGACTGCGCCGGTTCCTGGGTCGGGCTCTTGTCCATCGTGGATCGCTCGTGTCGTGAAGTTCACGCCCTCTCCTGTTCTGTGTCGGGCGCCACGGAATCCGAGAGGAACCGAAGCACGTCCGAGGCGGTCACGATGCCGCGCGGGCGACCATCGGCCAGCACCAACAGGGCCGGCGTCGTCGCCAGACGTCGCGTCACCGAGGCCAGTGGCTCGCCGACGCCAATGGTTTCGAGGACCGGTCCCATGACGGCCTCGATGGGACGGTCGAGCATCGAGGGATCTTGGAAGCCGAGTTCCATTAGATCGAGCTCAATCGCCGTACCCACCACTTCTTTGGCGGCGAGGGGCAGTTCATCGGTGACGGCAATCAGTACCTGGGAGACGCCGCGCTCACGCATGAGGTCGGTGACCTCGCGCACACTTTGGTCGATTCGAGCGAGGATAAGGTCCGTCGCATTGGCCCCTTTGACGTCGAGAATGTCCCCGGCGGTGGGACCCGTCGCGGTGGAGAGGAAGCCGTAGCCGCGCATCCAGTCGTCGTTGAAGATCTTGGAGATGTAGCCACGGCCCGTGTCGGGCACCACGACCACCACCACGGAACCCGGTGCCGCCGTTTCGGCGACGCGAAGGGCCGCGACGACCGCGGTTCCTCCCGATCCCCCGATGAGCATTCCCTCTTCGTGCGTCACTCGCCGAGCCATGGCGAAGGCGTCGGCGTCGCTCACGGCTATGACCTCGTCGACGAGCGAAGGGTCGTAGTTCTCGGGCCAGAAGTCCTCGCCCACGCCTTCGGTCAGATACGGTCGTCCGGCGCCGCCCGAATAGACCGAACCTTCCGGGTCGGCCGCGATGACGCGCACCCGGGGGTTCTGTTCCTTTAGATACTTGGCCACGCCGCAAATGGTGCCGCCCGTGCCGGCGCCCGCGACGAAGTGCGTCACCGTGCCATCGGTGTCGCGCCAAATTTCGGGACCAGTCGTCTGGTAGTGCGCCAGCGGGTTGGCCGGATTGGAGTATTGGTCAGGTCGAAACGCGCCGGGCGTTTCTTTCGTCAGACGTTCGGCCGTCGAATAGTAGGAACTGGGATCCTCGGGGGCGACCGCCGTCGGACAGACGATGACCTCGGCCCCGTAGGCCTCGAGGAGACGCACTTTCTCCGCGGCCATCTTGTCGCTCATCACGAAGATGCACCGGTAGCCCCGCTGGGCGGCGACGATGGCGAGACCGACACCGGTATTGCCGCTGGTGGGTTCGACGATGACACCACCGGGCTTCAAGAGCCCGTCACGTTCCGCGGCGTCGATCATGGTGAGGGCCGGGCGATCCTTCGAACTGCCGCCGGGATTCATCGACTCCAATTTCACTAAGACGTCGACCCCCCGGGGCGTCGTGAGGCGGTTAAAACGGACCAGCGGCGTTTCACCGATGAGGTCCAAAAGAGAGTTGGCAACACGCATTCCTCCACCTTATTTCGCCTCGAACCGCGTGAGCGGGGCTGCGGTCACTCCCTCATGGTCCGTGTCCTACGCAGCGGAGCCCCTCGATGGCTTCTCGATCTGGGTACGCGGCGGGGGCGACACAACGAACGCGGAGCGGGACCGTCGTGAAATCCTCTCAGCTCGCGAGATGTTCGAGCAGGTTGGTGGCTCGAAACCCTTACTATCGTCGGTTCTGCGCGAATTTGGCAGGTCGTTGACTCCTCTCGGGGACGAAGTAATCCGAGGAGCCCCGCGGTTTCGAATAGTAGGTGTCACTCGAGTAAAGGACTTGATCAGTGCGAATCGCCATTATTGGATCGGGGGTGTCGGGTCTCACCTGCGCGTACTTGTTGGGTCAGGACCACGAGGTGGTGGTCTATGAAGCCGACGGTCGTCCCGGTGGTCACGCCAATACGGTGGACGTCGAACTGAACGGCACGCTCCATCACGTGGACACGGGATTTATTGTCTACAACGAGCGCAATTACCCACTCTTTTCGGGCATGCTCGCCCGCCTGGGAATCGAGAGTCGCCCGACCGAGATGAGTTTTTCCGTGCGCGACGAGAGCGCCGGCCTCGAGTGGCGCGGTTCGTCGGCGTCGTCCATCTTTGCCCAACCCCGAAACCTGGTCCGACCGAAGTTCTTGCGTATGTTAAGCGATATCACCAAGTTCAATCGCGCCGCTCGTGCACTACTCGAATGCCCCGCGAACGACGACCTCACTCTCGATGAATTTCTCGCCCAAAGCGAGTGGTCACCGGGCTTTCGCGAGTGGTACCTCATCCCCATGGGATCGGCCATTTGGTCGTGCGACCCGGCCGTCTTCACCCGCTTCCCCGCCGTGGCCTTCGCGCGGTTCTTTGACAACCACGGTCTTTTGGGACTGAGCGAACGTCCCGAGTGGCGAACGGTCATTGGTGGGTCCCGGCGTTACGTCAACGCCATCCTGGATCCTTTAGGCCCGCAGGCCTACAAGAACGCGAAAGTCGCCAAGGTCGTTCGACGCGGGTCCAGCGTAGAAGTCGCGACCGAACTTGGTGAGAACGAGCACTTTGACCACGTCATCATCGCCACGCACTCCACCGATGCCCTGAACCTCCTCTCTGATCCGACGCGCGCCGAGCGAGAGGTGCTGACGGCCATCCGCTATCAACGCAATGAGGCCGTCCTGCACACTGACGCCTCACTCCTTCCGACCTCGACGCGCGCGCGCGCGAGTTGGAACTGGCACAGTGGGGGCGATGCCCAAGCCGCCACGCTCACCTACGACCTCAGTCGCCTGCAGGGGCTGGCCACGGCTGAGCCCATCTGTCTTACCCTCAATCACACGCCTGCGGTCAGTCCCGCCAAAGTCCTTGACACATTCACCTACTGGCACCCGGTCTTCGACGCCGGCGCCATGAGGGCACAGCGACGCCACCACGAAATCAGTGGGCGTGACGGCGTCTCGTTCGTGGGCGCCTACTGGGGCTACGGCTTTCATGAAGACGGCGCGCGTAGCGCGTACGAGGTCTGTGCGGCGCTCGGAGCGGTCCAACCATTGGCGGTGCCGTGAGGAGTGTCATCTACGACGGCGTCGTGTCGCACCGTCGCCGGGCCACGCAGGAAACGGGACAGGTGGCCAACGAGTTCACCCATCACGTGACGATGCCCTACATCTTCCTCGACGAGCTCGACGAGTTTCTGGCCCTTCATCCGCTGTGGCGATCCGGCCGGTGGTCACCGGTTCGATTCTCACGCGCCGACTACCTGGGCGACCCCGCGACACCGCTCGACGAGGCGGTTCGTGGTGAAGTGAGCGAGCAGCTCGGCATTCGCCCGAATGGTCCTATCGCCATGCTCGCGCACCTTCGCACGTGGGGCTGGCTTTTTAATCCACTCACCCTGTACTACTGCTACTCGCCCGACGAGAGCACCATCGACGCCGTGGTCTTGGAGGTCATCAGTACGCCGTGGCACGAGCGACACGTCTACGTCGTGAGCGGCGTCAACTTGCGAACGAGGTTCACCAAGGAAATGCACGTCTCGCCTTTTCTGGGCATGGGTCTGGACTACGTGATGACCTGGGCCCCTCCCGACGAACGACTCTCCTTTCATTTGGGGGCTCGGCGAGACGACGTGCGCGTCTTCGACGCGGGAATGGTGCTGACCAGGAGAAAGGCCACTCGCCGCGAATTAGGCCGATTCATCTATCGACGACCACTGCAAACGTACGGCGTCTCGAATCATATATATAGGCAAGCCGCGCGCCTTTTGTGGAAGCGAGCGCCTTTCCACCGACGCGCGATAGTCTCCGCCCCACCACGACAACCACGAGTTACTCAGGAGCAATCGTGACCAACGCAGGTACGACGCCGTCAATCGTGGCGACGACGACCGAGGAACTGCCCGTGCGGCTACCCCGACTGAGTCGGCGCGTGGTCCTTACCTTGCTCGGGCGATTGACGAGAGGAACGATTGTCCTCGTGGAAGGTGGCTCCGAGCGCCGCTACGGCGTGGGTGGTCCCACGGTTCGCGTCAACATTTACGACGAGCGCGCCTTTGGCGCGGCCCTGCGACACAGCTCGATTGGACTCGGATCGGCGTACATCAACGGGTGGTGGGACTGCGACGATCTGACGTCACTCTTACAAATCCTCTTGGGAGCCATTGCTCCCATGACGCAGCGCAAGGACCGTTGGGCGCGACGACTCGCGCCCGTGCTGGTTCCCCTGACGCGCCTCGGGCGCATTGACTGGAAGCGCGACCGCGACAACATTCGGGCGCACTACGACATCTCCAACGATTTCTTTAAACTCATGCTGGACGAGACCATGGCCTACTCCTGCGGTTTCTTCGCTGACCCTTCGGTCTCCCTCGCCGAAGCCTCGCGCGAGAAATTCGACCGGCTGTGTCGAAAGTTGGACATCGGACCCGACGACCATGTGCTCGAGATTGGCACCGGGTGGGGCGGGTTCGCGCTGCACGCCGCGCGAGAGCGCGGCGCGCGCGTCACCACCACCACCATCTCGGACGAGCAGTTCGCGCACGCCAGTCAACTCGTGGCCGAGGCCGGGTTGAGCGACCGGATCACCGTCCTCAACTGCGACTATCGCGAGCTGAAGGGCACTTTCGACAAAGTCGTCTCCATTGAAATGATCGAAGCTATTGGTTGGCGCCAGTTGGATACGTACTTCGCCACCTGCGCCAAACTCCTCACGCCGAACGGTCGAATGGGACTCCAAGCCATCGTCATCGAAGATCGCAGCTATGAGCGAGCAAAGTACAAAGAAGATTTCATAAAGCGCTTCATCTTCCCCGGTGGCTTCATGCCGTCGGTCAAGGCCATGGTGCATTCAATGGCTTCGGTGACTGACCTGCACGTGGTCGACCTCGAAGACATCGGACGTCACTACGCCGAGACACTTCGCCGGTGGCGGGCTAATCTCCTCCACCATCGTGCGGAGCTGGACAAGCTGGCGCTCGGTGCGGCCTTCGAACGACTCTGGCACTTCTACCTTTGCTACTGCGAGGCCGGTTTCCTCGAACGCCACGTCACCAATGTGCAAATGGTCCTCGCGCGCCGCGAGTGGCATCCCCCGCTCGGTGCACTATCCACCCGTAGTTGAATCTGCGCGGTGCCCGTCGGACCGCTCACCCGCGCGGGCGACGGACTACCGGCCGAGATGCCCGTCGACTTGTGCGCTCGCGGGCGCACGACGAGACTCTGGTGACTCCTAACCTTCTTGACAATGTCGTCCGCTGATTCGCTTGGGAGTTCTGCGCTGTGGAACCTGCGAGGAGACCCGGTGGCGTCACGACCGGTGTTCAATCATGCTCACCAAGCTTGAACTCGTGCGCTCTCGGCGCCGCCTCCGAAAGCAACAACGCCATTACGCCGGCGACCGGCCCGATACCGCGCGACCGGTGGCCACGGACTGTCTTCCCGAGATTGAGCACATCGTCGTTCTCATGATGGAGAACCACTCCTACGACAACTATCTCGGCACCCTGGCCCGAGGCGATGGCTTCACCATGGTTCATGACGCGCCCATTGATCCCCACGACAACCGTCGATCAGACGGGGAGCCGGTTCCTCTTCATCATCTGGCCAAAACCGTGCAACGAACCGCCATCCCCTCCCAGTCCTGGGACGCTAGTCACCTCCAGTGGAATGAGGGGGTCATGAACGGATTCCCGCGCAGCGTAGAGCGCGTGGAGCCCACACGAGCGAGCGAAGCGGATATGGCGATGGGCTACTGGACCGAGTCGGATTTGCCGTTTTATCACTCACTCGCCTCAACCTTTCCACTGGCGACGAGGTGGTTCAGTTCATGTCTGGGGCCCACGTTCCCCAATCGCCGCTTTCTCATCGCCGGGACCGCGAACGGACTCATTGACGACCGAATGACCAGCTGCTACGACGAGCCACCGGCCGGGACGATCTTCGATATGTTGACCGCCCACGGCATTTCTTGGGCGAACTACCACAACAAGCCACGGTGGAGAACGCTCGCAAAATCGCTCTTCGGTCGGGGCGGGCACCGGCTCGGACGTCGGGCACTTCCGTTCCTGGCGGGGATTTTCCCCATCCTCAAGAGATTCGCTACCGGAGAGTTCCAGTTTTGCGCTGATCTCTTCCCGCGAGAGATTTTGGGCACCTACAACCACGCTCCTTCCTTAGACAGTTTCTTCAAAGCCGCAGCGAACGGCACCCTGCCGTCGATCTCCTTCGTCGACCCCGACTACGGATCATTTTCGGAAGAGAATCCCCAGGACGTTCGCCGGGGCGAGGGATTCGCGGCCGAAGTGGTGAAGAGTGTCATGGGTGGTAAGGGATGGCCGAAGACACTGCTCATCTGGCTCTACGACGAACACGGCGGCTACTACGACCACGTGGCGCCGCCGGAGGCGGTCGCCCCCGACGATGTGCCCGGCACGAATCTGCCCGAACGCTTCCCTTGGTTACGTCGAATCCCGTTCCTTCGTCACGACCTCGCGCAGTACGACGTGACCGACGCCGGTCCGCGCACGTACGACCGCTACGGATTTCGAGTACCGGCGGTGATCATCTCGCCCTACGCCAAGCGCGACTACGTCACCGACACCGTGTTCGACCACACCTCGATACTGAAGTTGATTGAACTGAAGTGGAATCTCCCCTCGCTCACCCGGCGCGACCAGGCCGCGCGGTCGCCACTGGAAGCGCTCGACTTCACGTCGCCACCGGCCTTTCTCAACCCGCCCGTGCTCGCCGGTCCAGCCACGCCATTCCAACTCAGCGAACTCGACTAACGGCGTCTCGCACGTTCCCTTGCGCGTGCCAGACGCACCCGGCGGACCCTCAGCCGCTGAACGGAGAGGGATAGTTCAGAACCGACGCCCTCTGGCGCAGCAACCAAGCAGACGAGTTCTACGCCTCGGGTGCGCGGTAGGACTGAAGTTCCAGGCGTATCGCACGAAGCTCCGACTTCACCTTGATGAGGGCAATTTCAGTGGAGACTGATCGTGCCGTCGTGGCCAGTATCAAAATGTCGTGCTCGGACCATTTACGTGGTTTTGAATCAATGAGGCATAAGGAGCCGAGTACCGCGCCGGAGGCGTCTTCGATCGGGTAGCCGGCCCACGCGCCCACGCGGTAAAGGTCTATGGCGGGGTTGTCGAAGACGCGCACGTCGTTGCGAGCATCGTTGACGACCAGGGGATGACCGTCGCCTACGACGTAGCGGCAAAAGGAGTCCTCGATCTTGCCCGAAAGCGGCGTGCCGGCCGGGAGGCCGAACGCGCTCTTGTAGGCGAAGCGTTCGGCGTCACACAGCGTCATGCAGCAATTTTCGGCGCCGCTCAACTTCGCGGCGAACTCGACGAATCGGTCAAAGGTGTCTTCGGGTCCCGTGCCCACCAGTTCAGAACTCTCGAGGGCCGCGATCCGCGCCGGGTCGCGCACCCCAGTCATCCATTCAGTCATTATTCCTCCTCAATTCCACCGCATCTAACTTCACGACACAGCAACGGCGAAGCCGCCGGTCGTTGCGTAAGCAACGACCGGCGGCCACACGTTTCAACGTAACGACTTAATTCACCGCGAAGTATAAGAACAGGTTCGACGGGATGATGGCCGTGGTCTTCTTGGCCGTTACCTGCTGGTTCAAGAAGGTGAAGGACTTGTGCGCGTTGATGGCATTCCACTCAGCCAAGCTGGTGACGCCAACAACCTTGACGTCCCACCACTCGCCCTTGCCACCATTTTTGGTGGTGATGAAGTGCTGGTGACCGGGGGTCGCGTAGTTCTTCAGGGCCGCCGTCAACTGCGCTGCCGTCAACGTGGGGTAGAGCGCCTTGAGGTTGGGCTCGAGGCGACTCAAGTCAATCGAACCGGGGTGGTCCACGCAGACCAAGGCGGCTGGGCACTCCATCGACATCGCGGGGACCATGAAACCGAGCGGCACCGTGATGTACAGCGGGTCAAAGGCTTGCGCCGGGGCGACCTTGTACGTCGCTCCTACTTCGCAACCCGAACTCGCCGCGGACGACACGCTCTTGTCGCAGTAATAACCCTTGGTGTAGGTGAAATTCACCGTGCCGCCGTTGAAGAATGACTTGGTCATACCAAATTCGTTGATGCCCAGGCCCTTCGCCATTGCGTTACTCGAGGGGGCCGCCGTATTGGCCGCTGCCGCCACTCCCGCGCCACCGGCAGTGAGAATCGCTACCGTGACCGCGAGCACTCTCGCGTTCCTTGTGAATATATTCATGATGTTTGTCTCTTTTCTCCCAATCACCATGATTAGGTTTCGTGCTTATTCGATTCAAAACGAGTTTTGGATGACGATTGTTTCAAAATGACACGCATCTTCGTGTCCGACAAGGCAATCCAGCCAGCCTTTAGCGCCAATACGGAACCGAGCGAACGCCGTTTCGATCTGCGGACTTCGACAACGTCGTGCGAATTGGTACGTCAGCCTGGTCTCGCGCAAAGGGGAAGTGCACGAGACCAAGGCTGAGCGTTCTGCTTCCTACTCGTCCGGTGGTTTGGGAGACGATTCGTGCGGAAGGTAGGTCGTGGGAGGGGTGTCGTTGTGCTTGAGCGCTTTTTCGAACTCGCTCTTGGACTTTCCCAGGTTGCGAGCAAATTTTGGGATGGCCGCGCCGCCGAAGAGGAGGACAACGCCCACGATGATCACGATCAGTAAATCCGGTCCGATAATTTGCGCGATTGTCATCGTGCTCTCCTTTGGGTTCGCCGCGGTCCATCATTGTCCACCACGGTTCGCTGCTGACGTTGGTTCACGAGGCTAGGTCTTCGGCGCACAACGAGCGAAGGCGCGCCAAACCGCAGCGAATGCGCGCCTTGACGGTGCCTTCGGGAAGTCCCAGGCACTGGGCCACGGCGAGATAGGTCATACCACCAAAGAAGGCCAGTTCTATCGGCTCTCGCTCCTTTGGTGGTAGTTGACGCAAGGCACCCTTTAGCCGGGACGTCAGCTCCAAGGACAGCAAGTTGCCATCGACGCCGAGTTGGAGAGCGTCACCGGCGTTCGCGTCGTGTTGCTCGCGTCGAGACCGCGACGCTTGTGAGCGGATGACGTCGATACTGCGGCCCTTGGCCTTCATGCGAAGATAGGAAAGCAGCGTGCCCCGTGCCGAATCGAACTTTTCTGGTTTGAGCCAGAAATCTAAGAAGACGTCGACCGCGACGTCCTCACTGGCGGCAACATTGGCGAGAATCATCTGGGAACTTAACGTGACCGACCGAAAGTGACGGCGAAAAAGTTCGGCGTACGCAAAATCGTTTCGGGCCAGGACGGCCTCAGTGAGATCACCCTCGGCCCACTGTTCCATAGAAACGTTGCCGCGGGAAAGGTTGTCGTACATGCCTGCCAATGCTGGCGCCTCGACCACGGGGTCAGAGACGTTGGTGACCTGCGCCAGTTCCATGTGTCTCCTCGCGCAGTTGGGTGTGGCGAAGGAGGCGTGGTCTGGGCCTCCTTTGAACCATTAAATTGAAATTCCGAAGCCCCGAAGGGCACAACACAAGTATTCGTTCCGACACTCTCGGTGTCAAGCCTGGATTCGAATCAACCGTATTCACATCGGTGCATCGTGACTCTTCGCTCGAGTCGCGTTTCTAACGATGGACCGGTCCAAACCGTCGGCCCGCAACGTTCCTTCGACCAGACTCATGGCGACATCGGAAAGCCGTTGATTGTGGTTGCGTGCGTGCGAACGCATTCGCTCAAATGCGACGTCCATTCCGCAACCTTCAGATTGCGCCACAACGCCTTTCGCTTCTTCAATGATGATGCGACTCTGCAAGGCTGTCGAGAGTTGAGCGTTTAGTACGTGGGCATCGACTGACGCCCGATACTGGAAGATGGCGATGGTGGCGATGTCGGCCAGTCCTTGGGCGACGGTGACAT
>JANXXO010000078.1 GCA_025350565.1 Acidimicrobiaceae bacterium | reverse complement strand
GTTCGATGCGTCCGGCGAAGGGATCGGACGTCGCAGCATCGATGCCCGCTCGTTCGAGCGCGAGCGTGTTGACCCAGCGGCACCTTGCACGACAGCGCAATGGGGCTCGTCACGCGGGTCCTGCCGCCAACGTCAGCCGACGAGTTGCGCGACGCCCTTCGCGCGGCGCTCGTCCGGTTGCACGGACACGGGATCACTCACTGGCAAGACGCGTGCGTGGGCACGGCCGGTGACATTGGCGTCACCGACACCTTCGACGCCTACGTCGCTGCCGCCAATGAGGGATGGTTGAGTGCGCGGGTGCGCGGAGCCTTGTGGTGGGACCGGGCTCGCGGCGTTGAGCAGCTCGACTTTTTTCGCACTCGGCGCGAGATCGCGCCCCACGGCACTTTTCGCGCCACTTCTATCAAGATGATGGTGGACGGGGTCTGCGAGACCTTCACCGCGGCGATGTCACGCGCGTATCTGGGCCAGCCCGGTCAGCACAATCATCGAGGCGACTTGTTCATCGAGCCCGACCAACTCAACGAAGCAGTACGCACCCTCGACGCGGACGGTTTTCAAGTCCACTTCCACGCCATTGGCGACCGCGCGATTGCCACCACCCTGGACGCCATTGAATCCACGGGATCGTCGCGGTGGGGCGTGAATCGTCACCACATTGCCCACTTGCAGTTCATCGCCCCCGACGACCTCCCGCGATTCCGCCGCGTTGGCGCCGTGGCCAACTTCCAACCGTTGTGGGCCTGCAACGACCCCCAGATGGAAGAACTCACTATTCCCTTCGTCGGTGACGAGCGGAGCAACTGGCAGTACTCCATACGGTCGCTGTTGGAACATGGCGCACGAGTGGCGTTTGGCTCTGACTGGCCGGTCTCCAGTCCCGACCCACTCCAAGAGATCCACGTCGCGGTCAACCGCGTGCTCTCGACGCGACTTGGTCGCACCGGCACCCACGAAACCACGAAGCCGTTCCGATTGGAACAACGCATATCGGTCAGCGAAGCACTCGCCGCGTTCACGACGGGAGTGGCCTACGTGAACGGTGACGAAGATGAATTGGGCTCGCTTACGGTGGGACGCCAAGCCGACGTTGCGGTACTGAGTCAGGACATCTTTTCGATACCTTCACGCGACATAGGCGACACCAACGTCGACCTCACCGTGGCCGGGGGCATCGTCGTGCACGGCGACGAATAGGGACTACTGACCGGAAATTCGATTGGCCACGAGCGCTATCCGCGACGTTGACGTCGCGCCGCGGGCTTCCGCGCGATCGGCAGCGCGATAGGCCAGGTACATTGAACGAACGCCGAGCCAGCGAAGCGGCTCCGGCTCCCACGTTCGACACGTCCAGTCCACCCACGGCAATGCCGTCAAGTCGGTCTCGTGACCCAGCACCAAGTCGCGAATCGTCCGGCCCGCCACGTTTGCCGCGGTCACCCCGTGACCCACGTAACCGCCCGCCGCACAGAGACCCGTGGACCGGTCCAGGCTCACCGAGGCGCACCAATCTCTCGGAACACCGAGCACGCCGGACCACGCGTGATCAATGGCCACGTCGCCCAACATCGGAAAGAACTGCGTCATGACGTGTCGGAGTTCGCGTACCGTCGCGGGTGCAGTCTCGCCGTCGCTATCGGTTCGCGACCCGAAGCGATACGGCACGCCCCGTCCGCCAAGAGCGATGCGGTCGTCCGCGGTGCGTTGCGCGTACATGAACGTGTGGGCACTGTCGCCCAGCGTTTCCATACCTCGCCAGCCAATGCGGTCCCACGCCGTGTCCGGAAGTGGCGCCGTCACCACCATTGACGAATTCATTGGCAGCCAGCGTCGATGCAGACCAGCCAGGGACGAGGTGAAACCTTCGGTCGCGCGCACCACCACGTCAGCCGTGACGACGCCCCACGGCGACACCACGTGGTGAGCACGAATCGACGTCACCGGCGTCGACTCGTAGATCTTTACCCCGGACTGCTCGACGACGTCGGCAAGTCCGCGCACCAGCTTGGCGGGGTGGAGCCTCGCGCCATTGACGCTGTACGAAGCGCCCACCACGCCCTCCACGTTGATCCGCGCGCGGGCTTGGTCGCCCGACAGCAGCTCGTACCGGTTGTGCCAGCGTTCGGCGGCGGCGACGCTCTTGCGGAGGCGGTCCAATTGGGGCGCCGACCGCGCCACGCGCAACACGCCGCCCTTGACGATATCGGCGTCGATGCCCTCGCGCTCAGTCACGCCAATCACTTCGTCGATGGCCTCGATCATGGTGCGCTGCAGGGCGAGCGCCGCTGACACACCGCGACGCTCGGCGTAGCGTTCCAGTGAACCAGCGACCAGCGCGCTCAACCATCCGCCGTTTCGCCCCGACGCCCCGAAGCCGGCGAACTCTCGCTCCAGTACCGCGATCGTCAGAGACGGAGCGGCGCGCTTCAAGTAGTACGCGGTCCACAGCCCGGTCAGTCCCGCCCCGACAACGCAGACATCCACTGCAGTCGACGATCGCAGCGGTGCGCGCAGCGTGGGTGAGCCGAGTTGCGCTTGCCAAAACGAAAGGCCCCCGTTGATGGTCATCGAACGCGACGCGTGACGACGCTCGTGGTTACCGGCACGGTCAAGTGGCCTCGTCGGCCACGTTGGTACCGAGCACCCGCAGCCCCCGGCGCAGACGCGAGCGCGAACCTCCACCCATGACCAGAAGAGCCACGATGAACAGCGCGGTGGTCGAAACGAAAAGGAAGGTGGCAATCGCAAAGATGTCCGTGTGGAACTGCGAGTGCAATGACGCCAGGATGAACACGGGTAGCGGCGTGGTTTGTGCGGTACTAACGAAGACCGACGTGACGAGATCTTCCAAACTAAAGGTGAAGGACAACAGTCCACCCGCGATCAACGCGGGAGCGAGCAACGGCACGGCGATGGTGCGCAGCATCGTAAAGGTACGAGCGCCCAAGTCATTGGAGGCTTCGAATACTTCGGGGTCGAGGCCGAGTGCCCGTCCGCGCACAATGAGGGCCGTGAGCGCGCTGCCAAAGATGGAGTGCGCGATGACCAATCGGAGGAAGCCGTTGGACAGTCCGAGCGTCACGAACCACAAGAGGTCCCCG
>JANXXO010000063.1 GCA_025350565.1 Acidimicrobiaceae bacterium | reverse complement strand
GTCGGCGACGTGCTCGGCGTCGCTGGTGTTCGAAAGTGGCATCAGTTCGAAGACCTGGCGGATCGCCGCCACCGGGGAAATCAAGACGGAGAAGGTTCGGCGCCGTTCGTGCGCTTCCAGTAGCGCGAGTTCCACGGCGAGACGCTCACGGATAACTTCCTTCGCAATGCGATCGATGTCGTTGAGCGCGTCAAGGGTTTCGAGCGCTTGAAGATCGGCCATGGTCTGTTCCTGATCGAGCCGTTGCTTGGCTATGGAATAGTCGGGGAGGAGTCGTTCGTAACCGGGGACACCGATCTCGGTCGCGAGAAGGGGATCACGCTGCGCGAGTCGATCAATCAGATCGTGGGCGAACGAGAAGATGGGAGACGGCAAATTTGTTTCCGACATGGACTCACTCTCTACGCGAACGACCCGCGAAGCCGAAGATAACACCATCGACAAAACGTCGCTCAGGGCCACACACTTCGCGGCCCTCGCACTACTTCAAGGATTGAGCAATTGCCAGAGGCCCTAGTCAGGGTCGGCGAAGCGGGCGGTGGTGAAGGCAATCGTGGTCGGGACGCTGAAGGCGAAGACAATCAACATCAGGGTGACAATCACCAGCGATGAACCACGCGTGTGGTCGCGCACGAAGGCGAGCTCGATCATGGCCGATGTAATCGCGTAGGCGAGGAGCGCCCACTGGAAGACCTTGCGAAAGGTGGTCCACGAAAATTCGCGCAGACGCATAAGCAGCCCCCACGCGGTGGCGAGCAGCAGCGCACCGGTGACGAGCAGCGCCGTGGCGATGCCTCGAGGGGCGACCTTCGGCGCGTACGAGGCCAGAAGAATGCCGCCAATGACCACGCAGCCCAAGGCGAGCGAGCTCAGCCATCCAATGGGAGGAAACGGACGATCGACGTCGTAGTCGACGGGAGTGGTGACGGTGCTCATCGGGACGCCACCCTCGTCATGATGATCAGCGTGGCGATCTGCATGATCCCAGTGATGCCGGCCGTGTAAATGAAGCGATTCATCAGGCGCCCGATGCGCTCACCATTGGGAACCGGTTTGTTCATTTCGAACAGCACGGCGATGTTGGCCGGCTCCAGGATGCCCAAAGCAATCACGGCCATGACGCCGACGATGCAGAACGACGCAATCAACCACGCATGGTTTGGGCTGGAGGTGGCGAGGTTTCCGAGGAGGCGCGCGACTTGGAAGCCCGTCGCCAACGTCATCATCACCACGGTTGGCATGATGATGACCATTTTGGGCATGAACCGCGCCGAGAACTCCGCGCGGGCGGGAATAGAAAGTCGCCCGAGTATGGGACCTATGACGAGTCCGACGAAGAGGTCAATCGCGGTCCACAGGCCACCCCCTACGACGTGAGAGAAAATGAGTCCCCATTTCCAATTTCCAATGACCGACGCGGCCACGAAGACTATGGCTACCGCGACGAAGGGCAGCCCCTTGATGGGCACCACCTGGATCTTGGCCCGCTCCGTGGATATGGCGTCACTTCTGTCTAAGGCTTCTGCTTCGCTGCTCATTTTCCCCCGTCACAGTTGGCGACCCGAATTTAGCCTTCTTGCCAAATCTCTGCTCGGATTTCTCTTAGGGCACCCGCGGGCAGTCACGCCACCGGAGGATTGAGCCGACGCGAAGACCGGGCCTCATCTCTCTTCAACTTTGGCATGGTGAAAGAACTGCAACATCACCGCAGTCATTCGCCCAGTCACGAAATGACTCAAATCAATCCTCTGAAATCAGACGCGATGACCTCGAATCCATCGACGCGTGCTCCGTCAACCGCGCAAGTGCTTCTCATTCTTGTAGACCTCGCAAAGCGCCGCTCGTTGGTTGGCGTCCAAGTCCGCGTCAGGGTGCGAGTCGGGGATGCGTCCTCGGCCGACGTCATTGTCGCGTGTCGGAGGAAGTTTCGAATAGCCTTTGCCGACAAGCGTGAGCAATCCCTTCATCGTGCACGCAGGGGCACTTGCAACACTTCGATCACAACTCGCCAAAAAAAATGAACTCGTGACGAGGGCAACGACCGTTAGTAATGACCGCGCAGTGCGACGGGCACCGAGTTGGCGACGCACAGGGTCACCCTTCTTCAAGGTCGGTCCGTTCAAGATCTATGTCACTATCTCTCGTGGTGCAAAATGCACTTCAGAGGCTCGGCCCAAGAGTGCGACTCCGAGCCCCGCGTAAGACGAGCGTATTCTTCTGCGCTTCGGCGGCGGGCGTCGTTCAATACTCACGCGTCCGTTTTAATGGTCCATCCACAAAATTGGTTGCAAGGCACCGGAGCTTTCGAGTCAGCCAGCCCCGGGATCTCGCGAACCAGGACTTTCGTGACCAGATCGGACGACTTTTGAAGGTCCTTCGTGGTGGGGGATTTCCATAATTGCCAAAGTCGTTAAAAACAAGGGCTTTTCGTACCCCTCAATCCTTGTTGAAAGGTGCAGAATCCATGACTTTTCATTTCGATCACCACGAATTGCCCCTTTCGTCTCCAGGACATCGGGAACCTTCAGGACCCTCAAGTGGTATGCACGTGCGACGACAAAAATCGAGAAGTACAACTGTGGTCACTGTCACGGGCGACACGATAACGTCGACCAAGTTCGAGCCTGTTCCACCGTGAACCGGACTGCTTCGTCACCACCAAAGCCTCGACCACGGGACAAGGCGAGGGCTCAGTTTGATCCTCCAGCAGGCGTGGTCGCTGAGGTGACGGAGAATCGAAGCGAACACACCTTGACTGGTCACGAAGACGCAGACCCCAACGGTCGCCGTTCATGTGAAGAAAATTGGAATTCTTCGACCTTCTTCAAGATTGTGAGTCATGGTCTCACAACGGTCGCGATGAGCCTGGAGCAGTGCGATAGGCCCCATTTCCGGCCTCGCATTTTGGGAATTTCCTTCGAACCCAGATTGATTGGTGCCATGACAGGTGAACTCGCGTCGCCCCAATACTGGATTTCTCCTATTTGGGCATATACAGACGCATTCAGCACACATGGCTTCAATCCCACCCATCAGCCTTGCCTCGCGCGAAAGACTCAAATCTGCGGCATGAGGCGAATCATGTATTCATCGAACAATGGAACCGTGAATTCTATGAGGCCCCTTCTGGGCGAGAAACACATGGCTCGCCGGATCAAAGCGTCGCGCGTCGGACCTAACGCATTCGTGGTCTTTCCAAGGATTTTGGCGACGCCCGCAGAGTTCACCGGGCCTCGACCCAATTCGGCCATTGCTCGCAAGTATGCGCGCTCGGAGTCATTGGTCTTGCCGATACGAACGCGAAAGAATCCGTCGTCAAGTTGAGCGATGGCGAGCGGCATGCTCCTTTCGACGTCGTCGAATGTGATGCGGTCGGGTCCATCAGCAAGGTTCCATGTCGCTTTCCCAAACTCCTGGATGAAATAGGGGAAACCTCTACTCGCTTCTCGCGTTCGAGCGAGGGCGCCCTCTTCCCACGTGACGCCCTCGTCGAGCGCCGGGATCGTCAGGGCAGAACTCGCCAACTCGTCGCTCAAGGAACCAATGGTCGAAAACTCGAAGAGGCGCTCGGCGTACGTCTTCACGTCCCCGGTGAGCGCAGCCAGTGAAGGAAGCCCGGCCCCCGCGACGGTGATTGGAAGATTGAGTTGTGATGCGCGGTGAAGTCCGGTAATCAACGCGGTCAGCGTCGCGTAATCCACGTAGTGGAGCTCGTCAATGGTGATCAGTACGCCCGTGTCATACGCTCGAGCAACCTCGCCCACTTCGACGAAAAGTGCCGCCAGGTCACTCGAGAGATTCCCCGAATCGGCGGGACCCGCGACGGCATCGACGTCGATGCTGATTTCAAGGCCGTCAGGAAGTTTCAAGCTGAATGCTTTGAGTATGCCGAGTGCTCGACGAACTCGCTCACCGATGCGGCGCTTTGCGTCCATGGCGAGCAGCACGCGCCGGAACGCGCCCACCAACTCCGGAGCGAGAACGCCGTCTTCGGACACTTCGATGTGTTCGTGAAAATACTCTCGACTCTCGGCCAGGGTTTCGAATTCGACAAGGAGAACCGTCTTGCCCACGCCGCGTAGACCCGTCAGCATCTGGCTGCGACCGTCTCGCCCAAGCAGCAATCGCTGAAGAGCGACGTCCATCGCATCAATCTCGCGATCCCTGCCAACCAGGGCTGGTGGTCGAGAACCGGCTCCCGGGCTATAGGGGTTTTCCACCGGATTCACTTTTCGAATCTACGCCAATATATCCATTAATAGCGGAATTCCTATATAAGGCTCCTGGACCCTCAGCCGTCTGGCGGAGCGCGAAATGCTGGGCCCAATTGGTTCGACCGCAGATCGGTGAAACTCAGGTGACGACCTCGATGGGCAACAGTGGAGTCCGGAAGATGCCCCGGTCCTCGAGGTTGAGCGACACCTCGATCGCCCACCGACGGGGTGGCACGCAGTAACCAAGGAGCGGATTGGTAGACGCAGTTCCCACGAGCAACGGAATGTCGACGACGCTACCCGGCGGAACCCGAAACTCAATTCCTGGCATGTGCTGAGCAAATTCGTACCCTCCGACGAAGGACCCAGTTCGAGGATCGACGGTGGCGCCCGTCACCGCGCCGTTGGTCAAGACCACGATCTCCCGGTTCCCGACGCTGCGCACGTGAACGATGTTCCCGAGATACTCTCCCGACCGCACCTCCAGTCCTTCGTCTACCGAGACCTGGACCTCCTCGGCCGGTAGGAGAGGCGGCCGCTCTGGCGCTGGAAGGCGGCGCTGCGGCACTTGGGGGTCAATCATCGTCGGGTCTATTTCTGGAAACAATTATGGAAAAGATTTCGCCTATTTGTGGGAATCCCTCGTGGTGGGGCTAGTAAGAATCGAAC
>JANXXO010000018.1 GCA_025350565.1 Acidimicrobiaceae bacterium | reverse complement strand
GCTACGAGGAAAAGTATTACTTCACTCCGGGGGACACTGGTTTTCGAGTGTTCGCCACTTCGGTGGCAACCGTGGGCGTTGGCATCTGTTGGGATCAATGGTTTCCCGAGTGCGCTCGCGCCATGGCGTTGCGCGGAGCCGAGATTCTGTGTTATCCAACCGCCATCGGTTCGGAACCCAACGATGCCGCCTACGACTCATCCCCGCACTGGCAGAGGGTGATGCAGGGTCACGCCGCCGCAAATATGACACCGGTGGTGGCGGCGAACCGCATTGGTACCGAACGCGCGACCTCAACCGAAATAACCTTTTATGGCTCGTCGTTCATCACTGACGGCACCGGCGCCCTGCTCCAGTGCGCCGATCGAGCGAGCGAGTCGGTGGTTACTTCAACGTTTGACCTCGACGAACTCGATCGCGCCCGCGCGGGCTTTGGGCTGTTCCGAGATCGCCGACCCGATCTCTACGGTGTCCTTGGAACGCACGGTGACGTGGCCAATCCGTGACCGGAGACGTGGCCACGCCGATTGCGCGTCCTGCTTCGAAGCGTGGCGTATCGCGTGAGGCCCTGATTATCTCCGAGATCTAGGTCGCCGACGTCGGCGCAGGCGCGAGTGGAGTTGAGGAACATCGGAGAGCACGATGCTGATCAGCAGCCAACCGGCAGCCAGAGCCGCCAGGAGGAAGAGGGCCAGGGCGAGGGCCGGGTAACCGAGCAATTTCGGTTTCACGTCAATCGGCATTATGAGGGCTGCCCCGATCACGAGCGCAGCGACGACGACCCCGGTGGTGACTCGATTGGCCAACTTTTGGATTCCGCGCATCAACTCCTTCTCGTCAATGCCCTGGACATTGAGGGTGAGCTGACCTTCGGCCAGGGCGTCCATCACTTTGTTAACTCGTCCGGGGAACTTTTCGGCGAACTCCTTCACTTCCATAGCGGACGCCAGCAGGTTGCCCGGTGAGGCGCTGCGAAGCATCTTCTTGTGCATCAGCTGTTCGATGTGTCGCTGAATCGTGGCGTTGGGCTCGAAGGTGGGGTCGAGGATTCGCGCCACCTCGTCCAGATTGAGCATGGCTTTGCCAATCATCGTGAGTTCGCCCGGAGGTCGCAGTCCCGCTTCTCCGGCGGCGCGAAGCACTTCGCCAATGAGTGAGCCCGCCTGCAGATCTTCGACGGCGAGGGTCAGACTGCGACCGACCACGTCATCGACCGATCGACGCAGCGCGTCGATATCAAAGTCGGCAAGGTGCTCGCCGAGACCGGCGAGCACGTCGGCGGCATCGGCCCCTCTTCCTTCGCTGAGAGCCAAAAGTAATTTGATGAGCGCGTCCTGGATGGCGCCCGACACCCGCGCAACCATTCCCATATCGATGAGGGCGAGACGACCATCATCCATGAGCAATATGTTGCCCGGGTGTGGATCGGCGTGGAAGATTCCGTCGAGAAGGATTTGATCGAGATAGGCCCGAAAGAGATCTTCGGCGAGGTCGTGGCCGTCGAGATCCAAACGATCAAGGGGGCCGAGCGATCCGAGGGCTCGGCCCTGCACCCAGTCCATGGTGAGAACCAAAGAAGTCGAATAGTCGGCCACGGGCAGCGGTACGACGATGCGTTCGTACTCGGCCAAGTTGTCGTGAATAACCGTCAGATTGCGCGCCTCGGCGCGGTAATCCAGTTCGGCCATGAGCGACACTCGAAACTCCTCGACCATCGTGGCAAATTCGTAGCGCCGTCCCGTCTCGGTGTGCTTGTCCACGAAGGTCGCGAGTTCGTCGATAACTTCCATGTCTTCGACGATCTGGCCGCGGATGTCGGGACGCTGTACCTTGACGGCCACGGGACGTCCGTCGCGTAGTGCGGCCCGGTGTACTTGTCCGAGCGACGCCGCGGCCGCGGGACGCTCGGAGAACTCGGAGAAGGCCTTCGAAACGCGCACGCCCAACTCGGCGTTCACGATTCGCTGGATGTCGACGTACGGCACCGGTTTCACGTGGTCCTGGAGACGTTTGAGCGTATTGAGGTAAATCGGCGGCAGCACGTCGGCTCGCGTTGAGAGCAATTGACCGAGTTTCACGAATGTTGGTCCCATCGCCTCGAGATCGTCGGCCAACTGTCGAGCATCCTTTGTTGCAGCGTCATTATCGTCGACGTTCTCGACGCCGGACTCGAAAGCACCCCGGTGAGTGAGGAGGAGTTTGGCAATGTCCGTGTAGCGAGGGAGGTGCGATGGTTTCATCGTTGATCAATCCAGAAACTCATGACAAATTCCTCGCGATCTTTCATGTCGCACGCCTCTGCAGCGGTGATTCACTATCGGAGAGGATGTTAATGGGAGTCGCGTTGACGATGCACACCTGCGGGTTACCTCCTCACCGGGAAGCTGGCCAATTAACTTGATGGATTGGTCGCCTCTCGTTCGTCTGGCGCAAATGTCGATTCCTAGCCAATTGATCCATAGCCACCTTGATTGGGCAACGCCCCCCCCAAATGATGAGCGAGCGAGGCTTCTAGGACGTCCGAAGGAGCGAACAAGAAGAACCGCCGTGTCCCAGACTGATCGGCACGCCCGTTTGATCGTCACGGCGAAACCGCCGATATCGTTGCTTCTGTGTCAACTCCTCCGCTGCGGCGTGCTTCAATGCCACGTCGGACACGAGAAGTGGTGATTCGCGTATGACGCGAGCCGTCGTGTGGTTTCGCCGCGATCTGTCACTGGGTGATAACGAAGCCTTCGCGAGGGGATCGTCCTTCGATGACGTGGCCTGCGCGTGGGTGCTCGAGCCAACACTCTTGCACCACGCCGGCCCGTATCGGCGACGCTTCCTGCTCTCCGCGGTCCGCGCCCTGGCCGACGAGATCACCCTGCGTGGCGGGTCGCTCACGATCCTCGCCGGCCCGGCCGTCGACGCGATTCCGAGGTTTGCGGCGCGCATCGGCGCGGACGAAGTGGCCTGGAACGGTGACGTGAGTGCTTACGCCCAGTGGCGCGACACCGCGGTGGAACAAGCTCTCTCGCGTCACGCCATTTCATCATCGGTGACCTGGGGAACCCTCGTCCACGCGCCGGGTTCGGTTCTCACGGCGTCGGGCTCGGTGCCTCGCGTCTTCAAACGGTTTTACGATCTCTGGAGCGTTCTCCCTCTCGAACATGCGACCGCACAGGGCACCGCATCATTCGTGCATTGTGAAGGTGATGGCGTTCTCCCCGTCGACGAATCAGGTCCTCTCGACGCGAGTGAAGGGGCCGCGAGAGCTCGACTCCAACAGTTCCTCAGAGTCATTGACGATTACGACGAGCTTCGCGATCGACCCGACCGCGATGGGACGTCTCGGTTGTCAGCGGATCTGCGCTTCGGAACTATTTGCCCGAGCAGGGTCGCGAGCATTGTCGGGAACGCAACGTCCGGTCGTCGCGCGTTCGTTCGCCAACTGGCGTGGCGAGATTGGTATGCCCACCTGTTCTGCGAACGTCCCGATCTCGCCACGACGTCACAGAATCCGGCGTACGACACCCTTAGGTGGCGTAATGACCGCGACGAGATTGACGCATGGCGCGAAGGACGAACTGGTTATCCAATCGTCGACGCGGCGATGCGTGAACTGGCCGCGACGGGTTGGCTGCACAATCGGCTGCGCATGGTGGTTGCGTCCTTTCTCGTGAAGGACCTCTTGGTGGACTGGCGAATCGGTGAGCAACACTTTCGCCGTCTCCTCGTCGATGGTGACGTGGCTCAAAACGCCGGGAACTGGCAGTGGTCGGCCGGCACCGGCCCCGACGCCGCACCTTATTTCCGTATCATGAATCCAATTACGCAAGGTCGCCGCCATGACCCAAACGGCGACTACGTACGCGCCTGGCTTCCCGAACTCGCAACCCTTCGGGGTGCAAACGTTCACGCACCGTTCGAACTCGGCCCCCTGGAACTCGCTAGTGCGGGAATCATCCTCGGAGTGAACTATCCCGCACCCATCGTCGAGCACTCCGCGGCGCGCGTCAGAGCCTTAGCGGCGTACCAATCCGCGCGCCGTCCCGCGGGCATCGCCGACGAGCCGGCGTGAACGATCGTTGCGTGATCCACGACGAAGCACTGATGCATCTGGCAGTGCGTCGCCATCGCGTTCTAGCGACGAGTCGCGAGGTACGCCTGGCCCATCTCGCGTAGACGTCGGTGAACGCCGTTCATCGGATGGACATCCGGAAGGAAATCCTTGCGGATCTTGGCGATCACCGTGTAGTTCGTGTCAACCACGTTGGCGATGGGGGCAAGCGAAGTCTGCGACACGAATTGGTACGAGTCCATAATGGACAGTCCGGTCAGTTGCGCTACCCACTGCACCATCTGGACCTGACTGATTCGAAACGCGTCTTCCAAGGGTTTCGTCGAACCGGTGGTCATGATCTCGGTGTCACTCTCAAGACGGGGCCATAGCACCGGCGACACACCTTTGATCAGGTCGATGACCATGACGGTGTCCATTGACGTCTCGACCGCGACGCCGCACGTTTCGCCTTCTCCCTGTCGCGCGTGTCCGTCGCCGAAGCTGAACAACGCGCCCTCGACATTGACGCCGAGATAACAGGTCACGCCCGCCCGCATTTCCGGAGTGTCCATATTGCCGCCCCAGTCGCCGGGCGTGAGGGCCGAACGCGCTTCGTTCAGCGCGGGTGCCACGCCCACTGTCCCGTGCATGGGATCCAGGGGCAATCGGTACACGGCGCTCGATTCGCGTGCTTCGTAGCGCACGGTGCGATTTTCCTTATCGATGCCGTAGACCCACGTCATCTCGGGCAAGGGCTGGTGCAGCATTTGCGTGAATCCGTTGGCGGTGAGCGCACCGAAGAGCGGCACCGTGGTTGAGAATCCGAGGGTGCTGCGCGGCTCGATGCTCGCGAAATGCACCGCCAGAACGTCGCCGGGTATCGCGCCTTCGACGAAGAAGGGGCCGGTTTGAGGGTTCAGGAACCGCGGATCGCAGACCGTGCTCACGTGATCGTGCACGGACCGCACCTTGCCGGCGAAACAGTCGAGACTGCTGGTGTCGAGGATGGAACCGGGCTTTACCGACGCACGGGCTTCCACGCCGCCAAAGGTGTAGACGAGCTGACTGACGTCCCCTTCGTGGTCAACGTCATAGTGAAGAACCGGAACATCGTTCATCGAGACCTCCTGTGTCATCGCACACTACATAGCGACGTAGGTACCCCGATCGCGCTACACCAAGGTCCTGCGATCCGATCTATTCGTGGATGACCGCGACGGCTTCGATCGCCTCGGGTTTGGTGGTTCGTAATTTGAGGAGCCACAAGAGGCCCACGACCATCCAGATACCCACCGTCCACGCACCGTAGGAAAGTGGCTTAGGCAGCGCGGCGATGAATTTGAGGCCCGGCACCCCGGTGATGCCCGCGGCGTTCATGAAGCCCGGCACCAAGAAGAGGAACCCGAGAATTGGTATGAGTACGTGCAGCCAAAATTTTCGCTCTTCTTTGCGGTGCTTCGTGTAGTAGCCAATGCACGCGAGGTTCGTCACCGCGTAGACCAGGACCACGATGACCACGAGACCGGTGGCGACAATGCCGAAGGCCGTGGTCGGTCCGTACTTCCAGCCCAGCAACAGACCAATCGTCAGTCCCATGATCAGTTGCAGAATGATGGCGTTCTGTGGCGAGCGGCGGCGGCTGTTCAGCTTGGCGAGTGACGCGGGGAACGCTCCCGCACGTCCGAAGGCGTACGCGGTTCGGGTGAAGACGTTGGTTCCGGCGATCGCGTTGGCGAGGGTGGAGTTAATGATGGCGACGAGCACCAGGAGCCAAAACACGATGGAGACGGAATTCGCGAGTCCGTCCCACGGCACGCCGTTCGCTGATGTCGAAAATCCCGTGAACTTCTTTGGTCCGTACGCGACGTCCGCGGCGTAGGTGGAGATGACATACAAGATGCCAATGGAGATAGTGGCGATCATGATGGCCTTGGGCACGTTCTTTCGAGGGTCGCGAGTCTCCTCGGCCATGGGCGCGGCCGCTTCGAATCCCGAGAACGCGAGCAAGGTGAAGATCGAGCCGGCGATGACCCCGCTCCATCCGTGGTAGCTCGGCGCGTTGGCGTACTTGACGGTGAAGGCACTGAGGGTGTTGTGGTGCCCCGCTTTCACGATCAAAACAATTGACAGCACGGAAAAGACGGCAATCTCCATAAACCCCAACCACGTTGAGGTCTTTGCGGAGGTGCGGATACCGAGCCACACGAGGAAGCAGACGAGCAGCGTGCCAAGTGCCGTGAAAACCCACCATGAACCGAGGGGCACTGAACTGACCTTCGAGTGCCACTCACCAGCGACGGTGTAGCCCAACTGGAGCATCACGAGCGGCACGATCAACACTTCGACAGCGGCGTAACCCCACCCGACCAGAAAGCCGACCCAGGGGCGAAGGCCTACTGCGCTGTACGTGGCCACCGAGCCGGAGGATGGAACATGCTTGGCGAGTTGACCGATGCTCGAGGCCGTGAAGAAAATTCCCACGAACGCGAAAATTACTGCGAGGGGCAATGCTCCACCCGCCAAGGGCGATCCGAAGGGAATCGACGCCGCGATGGCGGCCGCGGGGGCCATAGAGCAAATCGATTGAAAGGCAACTTCTCGCAATCCGATGGCGTTGCGATCCAAATCCGTCGTGGCGTTACTCACGAATCCCCCTTTTTCGGTTTCTTTGACTTTACTTGGCTCCTACGCGCAAACGACGCCAATGTCTCGCGATTTAGAGCGTTCCAACGTGCACAATCGCAACGCTGAGGTTGTCCAGTGCGCCACCACGCTCACGAGCGCCATGATGCGTGGGCCGACAGATCAGGTGTCGCCATCGTCGTGCTCGGGCCTTGGCGAAAGGTTAGGTAGCGACAGCAACATTTGGGATCACTGCAAACCGTGATACGACCTCGGACTGGCAGACAGCTCGCCACGCTCTTGTCCGCAGAGAGCGCCGCGCGGATGATCGCTATTCCGACCGTCCCCGTGAAAGGCTCCAACGGCGTTGTCTCGACGACGATGTCGGCGGGGCAACTCGACGCGTACTCGGTCGACTCAACCGAAGGTCCATGTACGCCCCCAGCGCTCGCCAGTTCGAGCGCGCGAACGAGATCGACGCCCGAAGGGTCGGTGACCGCACCAAACCGTGACGTGCAAATGCCCGTGACGACGAGATTGAAACCAGTCTCGGTTTCCACGCGATCGTGTTCTCGAAGTATCAGTTCCGCGAAGGCTCGCCCGACCTTCCCAAAACCTACGAGGGAGAGACGAAGTGTCTGAGACGGCATTCCCGCTACGCCGAGGCGAGCAGGAGACCAAGTTGCTCCATGCAGCGTTCGATTTCCTCGTGGGTGTTGTAGTGCATCAATCCAATTCGCAGGAGGCCGTCTTCCATATCGAGACCAAGGTGCTCGACGATGCCCTTCGCGTAGAAGTTGCCGTTCCAGGTATAGATGCCCTTGTCACCCAGTGCACGGGCAACGTCAATGGTGCGCTTTCCATCGAGGATGAGTCCGAAGGTTGCGTCTCGAAGATTGGGATCCGCCTCCTGCACGCCGGCGAGTCGGACGTTCGGCAACTCACGGAGCTCGCGAATCAAGTGGTCGGACAAGTCGGTCTCTCGGCTCTCTATGGCGCGATAGCCGGAATCAAGGCGAGAACCCAGATCGTCGCCCTCACCCAAAGATGCCACGTAGTCAACCGCTGCGACGAAGCCCGCGATGTTCTCGTGGAGCTGCGTTCCCGTTTCGAATCGGTGACCGGGAGGCTGGTTGCCGGCGGGACGAACTCTTTCTGCGGGGAGCGACTCGGCGAGGTCGCGACGCATCCAGGACATTCCGAGATGCGGTCCAAAGAACTTGCCAGCGAGGGTCATGGCAAATCGTTTGCGGAGGTGCGCATTTACATGTACGATGTCCGACATCAGACAGGTCGGCTGCCCCTTGCCGTCTTCAATCAAGGAGGATCAAGTGCATTTGCATTCGCGCAGGGTGGTTGGAGTGGTCTTAAGTAGTTTGCTTGTGGTGTCCGGTTTAGTGAGTATTGGTGTCACGACCGCAGCCCAAGCTTCGACGTCGAAGGGCCTGACCTGGGGAATAACCTCCACGGACCCGTCATTGGACCCGGGTTTGGTCTACGCGATCGACCCCAACGTGGTCACGGCGGCAATGTGTAATGGTCTTCTTCAATTTGGTCCTCAGGGACAATTGGTCCCGGAATTGGCTTCTTCCTGGA
>JANXXO010000069.1 GCA_025350565.1 Acidimicrobiaceae bacterium | reverse complement strand
GTCCGGTGCCCCGAGGTCGAGCAGACGCTTCAGTCGGTTGTTTCGGTTGATGACGCGTCGGTAGAGGTCGTTCAGGTCGGAAGTGGCGAAACGACCACCGTCCAACTGGACCATTGGTCGTAGGTCCGGAGGAATGACCGGCACGGCCTCCAAGATCATGGCGCGCGGGTCGTTCAAACGACGGCCCTGGTCGTCACGTCGGTTGAATGACTGCACGATGGCCAGGCGCTTCAAGAACTTGGCGTGACGCTGCGCGCTGAGCGGCTTGCGGCCGTCCTTCGCGTCAATCATCTCGCGCATGACCTTCTCTTCTTGGTCGAGGTCCATGCGGTCGATCAACTGAAGGATCGCGTCGGCTCCCATGCCGCCCTCGAAGTACTCGCCGTAGCGAAAGTCCATCTCGCGGTAGAGCACTTCATCCTCGATGATCTGGCGGGAGTGGAGACCCTCGAAGGTGTCGAAGGCCTGCTTGGCCAACTCACGCTCTTCGGCGAAGCGCGAACGCACGCCGTCGAGTTCCTTCTCGGTGCCGCGCTGCAGCGCGCGTAGCTCTGACTCTTTGGCGCCGTCGGCTTCGAGCTTGACCGCCCTCGCCTCGATCTCCTTCAACTTGTTGTCGAGCGCCTTCACTTCGCGCTCGGCGATCTCGACGATCTCTTCACTCAGTCCTTGGCGCAGTTCGGCCAAGGCGTCGTGACGCTTGTCGACGTCGACGAAAGTGACCATGTGGGCAGCGAAGTAGATGACCTTCTCCAACTGTTTGGCCTTGAGCTCTTCTTTGGGAGCCGTACCCATCAACAAGTAGGCCAACCAGGAACGGGTTCCTCGCAGGTACCAGATGTGCACCACCGGCGCCGACAGGGCAATGTGGCCCATGCGGTCGCGACGGACCTTGTCCGAGGTGACTTCCACCCCACAGCGTTCGCAGACAATGCCCTTAAAACGGACTCGCTTGTACTTGCCACAGGCGCACTCCCAGGCCTTTTGCGGTCCGAAGATCTTCTCGCAGAAGAGGCCGTCTTTTTCGGGACGCAGGGTGCGGTAGTTGATGGTCTCGGGCTTCTTCACTTCTCCCGAGGACCAACTGCGAATGTTCTGCGCCGTGGCGAGTCCGATGCTCAGTTCGTCGAACTGGTTGACGTCTAATGGGCTCATGACAACTTCCTTTCGGCGGCGCGACGAGCGTCCTCTTCGTCAGATCCGCGCTCCGGTCGACTGATGTCGATACCGAGCTCGCGGGTGACTGAGAAGAAGTCCTCCTCGGTGTCGGCCAGGTCCACGTGGGCCCCGACCTTGTCGCGCACTTCTACGTTCAAACAGAGTGACTGCATTTCCTTGATGAGAACCTTGAACGACTCGGGGATTCCCGGTTCGGGCAGGTTCTGACCCTTCACGATGGCTTCGTAGGCGCGCTCGCGGCCCTTCATGTCATCGGACTTGACGGTGAGAAGTTCCTGCAAGGCGTAGGCGGCACCGTAGGCCTCGAGGGCCCACACTTCCATCTCCCCGAAGCGCTGACCACCGAACTGCGCCTTGCCACCGAGTGGCTGGGCGGTGATCATCGAGTACGGACCGGTGGAACGGGCGTGGATCTTGTCGTCGACCATGTGGGCGAGCTTCAAGATGTAGGCGTAACCCACCGAGATCGGGTTGTCGTAGACCTCGCCGGTGCGACCGTTGTAGAGCGTGACCTTGCCGTCGTTGTCACCGGCGAGCAAGCGCTTGCCGTTTTGACCGTCGACGTTGAGCGTGGCGAAGGTGTGCTGAATGGTCGGCTTGTCCTTCGCGCGCTCGGTCTCGTCCCAGTGCGCGCCGTCGAAGGAGGGCGTCGCAACGTACACGGCCGGCTCGGTGCGCGGACGGGTCTTGCGGTAGGGACGCGTGGCGGGGTCCTTCTGGTCAGCGTGACCGGAAGTACCCACGGTCGAGTTGACTTCGATACCTTCCCAACCGTGTCGCGCGGCGTAACCGAGGTGACTCTCTAAGACCTGACCGACGTTCATTCGACTCGGTACACCGAGGGGGCTCAAGATGATGTCGACGGGCGTACCGTCTTCCATGAAGGGCATGTCCTCTTCGGGCAGGATTTTCGAGATGACGCCCTTGTTACCGTGGCGTCCGGCGAGCTTGTCGCCTTCGGAGATCTTGCGCTTCTGGGCGACGTAGACCTTCACCAACTGGTTCACGCCGGGCTGCATCTCGTGGTCCTCGTCGCGGCTGTAGACCTTGACGTCAATGACCTTGCCGGACTCACCGTGGGGAACCTTCAGTGAGGTGTCGCGCACTTCGCGCGCCTTCTCACCGAAGATGGCGCGAAGGAGTCGCTCTTCGGGGGACTGCTCGGTCTCACCCTTCGGGGTGACCTTGCCGACCAGGATGTCGCCCGGTTGCACTTCGGCGCCGATGCGGACAATGCCGAGGTCGTCCAAGTCCGCCAAGATGTCGTCGGGCAAGTTCGGGATGTCGCGGGTGATCTCTTCGGCACCGAGCTTGGTGTCGCGAGCGTCGATCTCGTACTCCTTCACGTGGATGGAGGTCAAGACGTCGTCGCGAACGAGTCGCTCGTTCAAGATGATGGCGTCTTCGTAGTTGTAGCCCTCCCACGGCATGTAGGCCACGAGCAAGTTCTTGCCGAGCGCGAGCTCGCCGTTGAAAGTGCTGGTGCCGTCGGCCAGGAGGTCGCCGTCCTTTACCGTCTCGCCACCAAAGACGAGAGGCTTCTGGTTGATCGAGGTGTCCTGATTGGAGCGCCGGAACTTGTTCAGGTTGTACTGCTTACGTCCCAGGGCCTTGCCGTAGCGGTCCGTGACGTCCTTGTCGTACTCGACGACAATGCGGTCGCCCGAGACTGACTTCACGACGCCGTCGCCTTCGGCGATCAACACGTCGCCGGAGTCGAGGGCGGCACGCGCTTCCATGCCGGTGCCGACGAACGGCGCCTCGGGCATGATGAGCGGCACAGCCTGCTTTTGCATGTTGGCGCCCATCAACGCGCGCTGCGCGTCGTCGTGCTCCACGAACGGGATGAGCGAGGTCGCGACCGAGATGATCTGCTTGGTCGACACGTCCATCAGTTCCACTTCGTCGGGCTTGACGAAGTCAATCTCCGAGGTGGTGGAGGACGACTTGTTGGAGGAACCCACGCGCAGTCCGGTACCGACGGGACCACGACGAACGAGGACGCGCTCGGCGCGAATCACGCCCTTCTCGTCCACTTCGGTGTTGGCCTGGGCAATGACGAAACGCTCTTCTTCGTCGGCGGTGAAGTACTTGATCTCACCGGTGACCTTGCCCGAGGTGACCACGCGGTACGGCGTCTCGATGAAGCCGTACTCATTGATGCGCGCGTAGTTGGCCAAGTAGCCAATGAGGCCGACGTTGGGGCCTTCGGGCGTCTCGATGGGGCACATGCGTCCGTAGTGCGAGGAGTGCACGTCGCGAACTTCCAGTCCGGCGCGCTCGCGCGACAGACCGCCTGGTCCCAGTGCGGACAGACGACGCTTGTGCGTGAGTCCCGACAGCGGGTTGTTCTGGTCCATGAACTGGCTCAACTGCGAGGTCGCGAAGAACTCCTTGATGGCCGACATCACGGGACGGATGTTGATCAACGTCTGGGGCGCGATGGCTTCCACGTCCTGAGTATTCATGCGCTCGCGGACCACGCGCTCCATACGGCTCAGACCCGTTCGGAGTGCATTTTGGATCAGCTCGCCGACGCTGCGGATGCGGCGGTTGGCGAAGTGGTCCTGGTCGTCAATGTGGTACGTGGTCTCTTTGGCGGTGCGGTCGCGCGCCAAGTTGAGCAGGTAGGTCGCCGTCGCCAAGACCTCGGCCTTGGACAATACGTGCATGGAGATGTTTGGTCGCTCCAAGAGGTCGCCGAAAAGTTCGACGTTCTTCGCGACTTCGTCGCCAAGTTTGCGGTCGAGCTTGTAGCGTCCCACGCGACTGAGGTCGTAACGCTTCTCCGAGAAGAAGGCACCTTCGAAGTACTGGCGGGCCGCTTCGATGGTCTGGACTTCGCCGGGACGGGCTCGGCGGTAGATCTCGAGCCACGCGGTCTCTTGGCTGGCGCGAAGGAAGTTCTCCGGCGAGTCCTCGAGGTTGTACTTGTCCATGTGCTTGGCGATTTCGAGGTGCGCCTTCTTCCAGTCCGCGTGGAACTGGTCTTCCAGGAAATCGAAGTGGGCGACGAACTTCTCGAAGAAGGCCTCGTCCATGACGGTGTCGAGCGCACGAAGCAGCGTGAAGATCGAGATGCGACGCTTGCGCGCGATACGAGCGCCCGCGTTGGCTGCCTTGTTCTTCTTCTCTTCGAGGTCGACCTGGAGCCACTCACCGCGACTCGGGTGGATGGTGCCTTCGAAGGCCACCTTCTCGTCCTTGCCCGGCTGGAACAACACGCCCGGCGAACGAACGAGCTGGGAGACGACGACGCGCTCGGTGCCGTTGATGATGAAGGTGCCCTGCTCGGTCATGATGGGGAAGTCCCCCATGAAGACGGTCTGCTCTTTGATCTCACCGGTTTCGGAGTTCAAGAAGCGCGCGCGCACGAAGATGGGCTGCGAGTAGGTGGTCGCTCGTTGACGACACTCTTCCACCGTGAACTTCGGTGGGCTCTTCAGGTCCACGTCGTCGGGATCGAACTCCAACTCGAGGGAAAGTCGTCCCGTGAAGTCGGAAATGGGCGAAATGGCTTCGAAAGCCTCGCGCAGTCCTTGCTTCATGAAGAGATCGAAACTGTCTCGCTGAATTTCGAGAAGGTTGGGCAACGGGTGAGCTTCACCGAGTGCCGAGAAGTTAAATCGCTCTGGACTAGTGGACCGAGACGTCAACGGTTCATCCTCCGTGTGAGTGGGCGGGTACGACAGGAATTTCCGATGAACACGTACAAAACGCCGCCAGGGGATGACAAAGTTAGGTGCAAGGACACGGTCTTACAACTCTAGCGGGAAAATCAGGGTATGCGCAACTGGCGCTCCCCCTATGGAGACACGCTGCCGTAAAAACGGTTGCGCTCACCCTAGGCAGGATCTGACTCGGGGTCAAGTACCCCCCGGGCGAGGTGTACGTCCCGGCCGGCGAGCCGGCCGGGACACCACCCAAAAAACCTGTAATTACTTGACTTCTACCGTCGCGCCGGCAGCCTCGAGCGAGGCCTTGGCCTTGTCGGCGTCGGCCTTCGAGACCTTCTCCAAGACGGGCTTGGGCGCACCGTCGACGAGGTCCTTAGCTTCCTTCAGACCCAGGCTGGTTAGTGCACGCACTTCCTTGATCACCTGAATCTTCTTGTCGCCGCCGGCGGTCAAGATGACGTCGTAGTCACTCTTCTCGTCCGCGGGGGCCGCGTCAGCGGCGCCGCCGCCGGCCGCAGCCGGTGCGGCGGCCGCGGCGGGTGCCGCGGCGGTGACGCCGAACTTCTCTTCGAACTCTTTCAAAAGCTCGCTCAATTCAATGACGGTGAGTGAGGCAATGCCGTCAAGAATCTGCTCCTTGGTCAAGGTTGCAGCCATGGTGATTCCTTTCTTCTCTACGTTTCGTACTGCGTGGACGGGTTATTCGGTCGGTTCGGTCGCGGCCTCGGAAGGCGCCTCGGTGGTTTCAGCCTCGGGCTCGACCACGGGGGTCTCATCCTCGACTGCGACCTCCGCGGCGTCAGCCACGGCGTCGTCGCTCGCTGCGGGTGCAGCATCCTCGACCCCGACCGGAGTCTCGGCGACCTCCTCGTCCTTCGCTTCAACCGGAGCGGGGGCACCGCCCTGGCTGTCGATAAGAGCCGAGAGGCCGTAGGCGAAGTTTTGCGGGACGGCCTGCAAGAGGGCGGCCATGGTGCGAAGCGGTGAGGCGAGGAGTCCGGCGATTTGGGCCAGCAACACGTCGCGGCTCGGCAGGTCGGCGAGGGCGGTCAGATCGCTCTTGGTGAGCGCCTTGCCGTCGACGACGCCACCTTTCACAATCAACTTGGGACTCTCGCGGGCGAAGTCGCGCAGGGCCTTGGCCACGGCCGAGACGTCACCGTCGACGAAGGCAATGGCCGTAGGGCCGGTGAGGAACTCACTGAGCGCTTCGACCGAGGTGCCGGCGATGGCGCGTAGCACCAAGGTGTTCTTGAAGACCTTGTAGTCGGCGCCGAGGGTGCGCAGTTGGCGCCGCAGCGTCGAGATCTGGGCCACGGTGAGACCGCGGTACTCGGTGACGACGGCGGTCGAGGTCTTCTCGAGACGCGTCTTTACTTCGTCGATGGTGGCAACCTTGTGGGGCTGGACCTTGCTCAAACTGACTCCTTCACCGGATGCCGCCCGGTACGGGCCAAGACATCCAAGCGAACGAGTCTCAGCGAGACTCGAACTCCTCGTCAGGCGGACCTTTGGTCCCTTAGGGGTTTTCCCCACCGGATGTCTTCGGCGTTCTTTCTAAAACTGTGGCACAGGCTTCGTGCGGTCCTCCATCGTAGTGACGAAGGGCGCACTCGTCAAAACGACTACGCCGGAGCGAGCACCTCGTCGAGGTCCTTGGTGCGCGCGGGGTCAATCTTCACGCCCGGACCCATGGTCGACGAGACCGTGATGGACATGATGTAGCGACCCTTGGCGCTCGCGGGCTTGACGCGTACGATCTCGTCGACGACGGCGCGCACGTTCTTCACAAGGTCGTCCTTGGAAAAGCTGACCTTACCGACGCGAAGCTGCACGTTGCCGATCTTGTCGGTGCGGTACTCGACGCGTCCACCTTTGAACTCGGTGACGGCCTTGGCGACGTCCATGGTGACGGTACCGGTCTTCGGGTTGGGCATGAGACCGCGAGGTCCCAGCACTCGACCGAGTCCACCGACCTGCCCCATGAGGTCCGGGGTGGCGATGGCCACGTCGAAATCGAGGAAGCCACCGGCGACCTTGGCCACCAAGTCCTCCGCGCCGACTTCGTCGGCGCCCGCGTCGCGCGCGGCCTGGGCCGCCTCGCCGGCGGCGAAAACCGCCACGCGGTTGGTCTTGCCGGTACCGGACGGCAGGCTGAGCGTGCCGCGCACGATCTGTTCGGCCCGACGGGGGTCGACGCCGAGGCGGATGGCCAGTTCAACCGTCTCGTCGAATTTGGCCGTGGCCAACGTCTTGACCTTTTCGATGGCCTCGGGCAACGCGAGGAGTTCCTCGCGGTCGACCTGCGCCAGAGCGTTCGTATAGTTCTTACCGTGCTTCATCATCTCTCCTAGTTCGCCACCGAGATGCCCATGGAACGGGCCGTGCCCGCAACTTGGAGCTTGGCCATTTCGAGGTCGTCGGTGTTGAGGTCCTTCAATTTGGTCTGGGCGATCTCTTCCACTTGATCCTGGGTGACCGAGGCCACGACTTCACGTCCGGCGAGGTGCGCGCCCTTGGCGACACCGGCCGCCTGGCGCAACAGCACCGGGGTCGGGGGCGTCTTCAAGATGAACGAGAAGGAGCGGTCGTCGTAGATCGTGATGTCGACCGGAATGACCGTGCCCTTCATGGACTCGGTCGCCGCGTTGTACTGCTTGCAGAACTCCATTGTTTGGATGCCGTGCGGTCCAAGGGCCGTGCCGACCGGCGGTGCGGGGGTAGCCCCGCCCGCTTCCAGCTGGATCTTTACTACCGCAGTGATTTTCTTAGCCATGGTTCTCCTTTGGCGCTCTAGAGCTTGGTGACCTGGGTGAAGTCGAGCTCCACCGGGGTCTCACGTCCGAAGATGTCGACCAGCACCTTGACCTTCAACTGGTCTTCGTTGATCTCGGCGACGTGGCCCGAGAACGTGGCGAAGGGGCCGGTCTTGATCTGGACGGTGTCGTTCACTTCGAACTCGTGGGTCGGCATGCGTCGCTTGGTCTGAGGCAGTTCCACCCCTTCGACCAGGGGACGAATGATGTTGTCGACTTCGCGGCGCGTTAGCGCCGTGGGGCGCGTCTTCTCGGCGCCCACGAACCCGGTGACCCCGGGGGTCGAGCCAATGACGTAGAAAATCTCGGGATCCGGCTCACAGCGGATCAGGAGGTAACTGGGGAACATGCGCTTGGAGACCGTCACCTTTTTGCCGGACTTGAACTCCGTGACGTCCTCTTCGGGCAGGTAAATCTCGTAGATCTGCTCGCTCAGTTCGCGACTCTTGATGATGTTGTTGAGCGCCCCAATGACTTTTTGTTCGTGGCCGGCGAAGGTGTGCACGATGTACCAACGACCTGGGCGGTCGAAGGCGCTCTCGGCAATGGGCTCGTCGTCCACCCCGTCTTCCAGGATGGTGACGTCCAAGATCTCGTCGCTCACTACATCGTCGTCGGTCACGGGGGTCTCAATGTCGCTCATGGTTGCCTTACTTCTGGAAGAGGAACGTAACGAACTTCGAGAAGCCGTAGCCGAGCCCGAAGATCAGTGAGGTCATGAACACGAGCACGAAGAACACGATGGTGGTGTAGTTGATGACCTCGGGACGAGTGGGCCAGGAGACTTGGCGCATCTCTTCACGGATCTCGCGGAAGAACTGTCGCGGCTTGGTGCGCGTGGAGTGGCGACGCTGGACGTCTTGCGGTGAGGTGCGACGAGGTGCGGTGGTGCCGTCAGCACCCACCTGTCCCTGTCGCTGCATCATTCGCTTTTGTTCGCGGTTCATCTCACGTCTCTCATTCGCACTTCGTCTCGGCCGAAAAAAAACTTCGAGCAGGGCAGGAGGGACTCGAACCCCCAACCACCGGTTTTGGAGACCGGTGCTCTACCAATTGAGCCACTGCCCTTCGCGACGCCCAATCAGCGGACGTCGAAGGAGAATGAATCTTACCACCCTGCCCGTGGGGACCTTCAGCGCGTCTCCTTGTGCAAGGTGTGCTTGCGTTCCCACTGGCAGTACTTGGACATCTCGATGCGCTCGCGGTCGTTGACCTTGTTCTTCTTCGTGATGTAATTACGGCGTTTGCAGTCCTCGCAGGCCAAGGTGACCTGCACTCGCTTCTCGTTCTTCGCCATTCTTTCTCTCCGTTCAACATCGTGCACTGCATTACGGGCCCGTGGGCCCTGCCTGGTAGCGGCGGCGGGAGTCGAACCCGCGACACCACGATTATGAGCCGTGTGCTCTAACCACCTGAGCTACGCCGCCTGGCGAGCCCTCTGTCGGGATTGAACCGACGACCCCTTCCTTACCATGGAAGTG
>JANXXO010000041.1 GCA_025350565.1 Acidimicrobiaceae bacterium | reverse complement strand
AAATGCCGTCGAAACTGCGCGCCAGCAACATCGATACCGGCGAACTTCACACGGGAGAGAACCTTCGCACATTGGTGACATCGGCGTCGGTACGGAGGCGCGAACTTAAGTGCGCTCACTGACACCGGAATGCACGAGTTCCATGAAGCGCCAGGCGTTGTCGATTTCGGTGAAGCCAAATTGCGCGTAGAGCGAATGGGCGTCGGATGTCAGCAGCAGTAGACGACGAAGACCTTGCAAGTCGGGGTGGTCAATGACCTCTTGCATCAACCACTTCGACAACCCTTTGCCTCGGTGCGGTTCTAGGATGAAGACGTCGGCCACAAGTGCGAAGGTCGCCCTGTCGGTGACGATACGCGCAAATCCGACTTGAGTGTCACCTTGGTAGGCCCCGAAGCAGAGCGAATTCGCGATCGACTTCGCAACCGTCACTCGAGCGATGCCGGGGCACCAGTACGACTCTTCAGAAAGAAAATGGAAGACGACGTCGACGTCGATTCGAGTCTCCTCGGTGGAGATTTCATAGCCAATAATGCTCATGGGTGCTCCAAAATTCCATTCGAAATCACTCGTGCCTTCAACGTTATGACCGCGGGAGCGTTCGCGCCCGTGAAATGGTCATAGGGCACCAACGTCGAACCTAAAGCCGTCGCCTACGCGAGGCTCAAAAAGAGCTTCTGCAGCCGAATGACAATCTCCTCGGTATTCCTCTCGGGATCGACCAGACACTCCTTCAAATTTGCTGAAATAAGAGTGAAGGCGGCGGTGTTCACCGCCTTGGCAACTGCCGCCATCTGGGTGACGATGTCCTCGCAGCTACGACCCTCGTCAAGCATTCGAACGATGGCCCCCAACTGGCCGTGGGCGCGCTTGACGCGTTTCGTAATGGCCTCCACTTGCACCTGATCTTGCAGCACGTGCTGGGTTTTTTTCGTGGTCACGGCGTCTCCTTGGACGAACTTGCGTGTTTTGAGTATCGCTCAGAACATGTCGCGTTCACCGTCCCAAATGTTTCCGATTGGCGGTGATACCCCTGGGGGTATACACTTGGTGGCGTCGTCCGGCCGTTTAACAACCCCCGGGGCGGTTTGAAGCCTAAGGAGACACAATGAGTTTCATCAAAGTCATGACATCGGGAACTGGCCGACTTTCGCGCGTGCTCGGCGGATTGATGTTCATCGGCGCGGGCGCGGCGTTGGGCGGCGCATGGCTGATCCTCTCGTTGGTGGGGCTCGTCCCTCTGTTCGCCGGCGCGTCCGACCGATGTCTGTTGGCACCGCTATTCGGAGAAGCAATCAAGGGAAAGTCATGAAAATTGTCATCATTGGCGGCGTGGCTGGAGGAATGTCCGCGGCGACGAGGCTTCGTCGGCTCGATAACGAAGCGGAAATTATCGTGCTCGAGCGAAGCGGTCACGTGTCGTATGCGAACTGCGGGCTGCCCTATTTTGTCGGTGGCGTCATAGAAGATGAAGCGTCCTTGCTGTTGCAGACGCCGGCGTCGCTCTTCGAGCGATTTCGCCTGGACGTACGCATCGACACCGAAGCTGTCGCTATCGACACGGTGAATAGGCGCGTGACGGCGCGTAGCCTCGTCAAGGACCAGACGTACGAAATTTCGTACGACTTCGTTGTGCTCAGCCCGGGCGCGTCGCCCGTAATTCCGCCGATTTGTGGTGTGGAGCGCGCGATGCCCCTGCGCACGGTGGAGGATGTGGAGTACCTGGTGCGTCAGGTCGAGCGAGCGCCGAAAACTGCGGTCGTTATCGGCGGGGGATTCATTGGTGTCGAACTCGCGGAAAACCTCGTTCGTCGCGGAATCGCCACGGCCATCGTGGAGGCGACCAATCAAGTCCTCGCGCCGCTCGATCCTGAGATGGCCGTACCGGTCGCTGACGAACTGCGGCGCCAGGGCGTGGCGCTGCACCTCGGCAGCTCCGTTGAGTCCATCACCGCTACCGACGTGCATCTCTCGTCGGGTCAGTTCGTCGCGGCGGAACTAGTGGTCGTCGCCGTTGGGGTACGTCCCGAGACCCAACTCGCCCGATTAGCGGGACTCGCCATCGGCGAACGAGGCGGCATTGTGGTTGACCAGTTCAATCGGACGAGCGTGGACAACGTGTACGCCGTGGGCGACGCGGTCGAGAAGATTGACGCCCTCGATGGTTCGGCCACACTGGTTCCCCTCGCCAATATCGCCAACCGTCACGGCCGTGTGGTCGCGGACCACATCGCGGGGCGCACAGTACGGCCCCGAGCTACCATCGCCACAGCCATCGTCAAGGTTTTTGACCTCACCATTGCGACGACGGGATGGAATGAAAAACGATTGCTGGCCCAAGGGCGTCCCTACGTCGCGATTCACACTCACCCTTCCTCGCACGCGGGCTACTACCCCGGGGCAAAATCGATGTTCCTCAAGATGCTCATCGACCCGTCGACGGGTGAGATTCTCGGCGCCCAAGGTGTGGGCGGGGAGGGACTCGACAAGCGGATTGACGTGCTGGCTACTGCCATTCGCGGCGGTCTCACGGCTCCGGAACTTGCCGACCTCGAGC
>JANXXO010000040.1 GCA_025350565.1 Acidimicrobiaceae bacterium | reverse complement strand
GGCAAGGACGACGCGCGCGCTGAGGTGGAACGGGCGGGCTTAATCACCTGCGGTGATATTGGCTTTCTCGACGACGATGGATTCCTCTATTTGTGCGACCGGGCGCGCGACATGATCATCTCGGGCGGCGTCAACATTTATCCTATTGAGATCGAAGCCTGCCTTCTAAAACTTTCGGGTATCGGCGACTGCGCAGTCTTCGGCGTTCCCGACGACGAGTACGGCGAGGCAATCTGTGCCGCCATCAAACTTGAGCCGAATGCGTCACTCGGGATCGCCGAGATCCAGGCCCACGTTCGCCAACACCTCGCCGGATTCAAGGTACCCAAGCTCGTGACTTTCCACGATGAGTTACCGCGCGAGGACTCGGGCAAGATGTTTAAACGCAAACTGCGCCAGCCCTACTGGGAAAACGCCGGCCGTTCAATTTAACGTCCGGCGTTTGACTGGCTAGACCTTCGTCGCGACGACATCCAAATGTCGCGGCCCACCCCCACCAAAATTTCGCCGTGGCAACGGACTCCCTACCATTGCGCCTCGCGAACCACGCACGACTCGAAGCGTTGGAGGACGCCGTCAACGCGCATGGCACGCGACCTCGCCACTCTCAACGGCGACGTCGAACGCGCGCGAAGATGGTTGCGGCATCGTTGGTCGCGGCCGTCGTCATTGTGGTGGGGGGGGCATCGTTGGCGATTATTTCTACATCAACCACCTGATTAACCACGTCAACGTGCCGGGTGAGACCGCGGCGACGTACGACAACACTTAGAACATCTGGCTGGTCGGTTCGACCACTCGGTGCGGCTTGGCGCAGCAAAATAGGGTGTACGGACTCTGCAGCCAGGGTGTGACGGGCGTGAACAGTGTCGTCGTCGAGATCTCGCACCTAAACCTGACGACCAACCAAGTCTCGATTCTCTCCTTGCCGCGTGACCTCTTCGTACCCAACGCGGACCACGGGCGCCAACAAGATTGATGCGGCGCTGTATGACGGCCCCTCTCAACTCGTGGCGGCCATCCAAGAGGACTTCGCCACTCCCATCAATCACTACATCGCGCTCAACTTCGATACCTTCGCCAACGTGGTGGACGCCCTCGGTGGCATCCACATGTATTTCCCCATGGAGGTCTTTGACGCCTATTCTGGTTTGCACAGCACCACGACCGGCTGCACCTTCCTCGACGGTTACCACGCGTTGCAGGTCGTTCGGGCCCGACATCTGCAAATTCGCCAAGCCGGCGTCGGTACCAACTATCGCGCGTGGTCCCAGGAAGGGCTCTCCGACCTCGCCCGTATTCGCCGCGATCATGATTTCTTGAAGGTCCTCGGCCCCGACGCTCGTGACCCAAGCCCTCCAACCGTGGGATCCGCGATCGTGCGAACCTCACGGTACCGAAGGGGCTCTGACCTCGCCAGTGCACCGTCACTGAGTGCACGTCGCGGCCCCTTGAGGTGGAGTACATTTCGAATGAGATGAGAAAGTTCCTCTTTACCTTCGTCGCTCTGGCGGTCGCGAGTGTCACTGTGAGCGCCGTCGCCGGCAAGCCAGCCTCGAGCGCATCTACGGCGAAGTCGCACATCATTCAGCCAAACGCGGCGTATCGGTCCGTTCTCGAGTCGACGTTCCTGACCTACAAGTTGCACCACAAGGAAATGGCGCGTACCGACAAGGTGACGTGGGGACAACTGAAGGACCATGGTCCGCGTCAGCCCCTCATTGCCTACGACGCATTCGACCACCGCGACTGGGCGTTGGCCGCCTTCAACTTGGTGTTGCCGTCGAGTTACCAAGCGGGGGTTTCATTCCAGGACGGTGGCAGCATGGGCATTTTCTACCGCATTGGCTCGGGAAAGTGGATCATGACAGGATCACCGGGCTTCCCGCTCTGCGCCAAGGACGTGCCCGCGCCCGTGGGGCACCTCTGGGGACTGAAGAACTACCCCGCCTGCGCGTAATCGGCGCCTGGGGCGCGCCGCCATTCGATGAGCGACGGCGGTGACGCTCCTTGGTCCCGATGGTCTCGTCGCCGCGTCGTCACCTTCGTCGTTCAACGAAATTTTCCTTATCCTTTCAGCCCTTCAGCTTCCCAAAATAACGCTCCTAGCATCCGGCAGCCCGCATGTTCATTCAGTATGCTGAGAAAAAACTGGCCTCAATATCTTGGGTCAGCGCTCAAGATAAGGGGTCGCCGTGAGTGATGTTCCGAGCAAGTCGTCTTTCTCATTTGATATGAAGCGCTGGTCGCAGGCGGAGCGCACCACGGCCATCGCCACGCTGGTGCTCCTCATCTCACTGTTCCTTCCGTGGTACACCTACAGTTTCGGACTCGGTTCGGTGTCCGTGGACGGTCTGTGGCACGGTTGGATGTACTTGGTCTTCCTCCTGTGCCTGGCGATGCTCGTGTACCTGGTTTCGCGCGCCGGCTTCAGCGAAATGCCTTTCAAGATGCCCATGTCGGGCGAGCAACTGTTGTTGGTGGGATCCGTTATCAATCTGGTGCTCACCGTCATTGCGTTCGTCGACAAGCCGGGTGGCGTGGGCTTGAGCGGCATTGGTTGGGGTTGGGGCGCCTTCGTCGGCCTTATCGCCGCCGTCGTGGCCGCCGTGCCCTTGGGCTTGCCGGCACTTCGGGCGCGAAAGGGCTGAACCTCGCAAAGCTGCGCTGTAGGAGGGTGACTCGCGAGACCACCAGCGCGAACGATCGCATCGCACTCGCCGTCCTCAGCTTTGAGCCGGTCTTCGTTCCTTACGCCACACCATCTTGAGGGCTGACCAGTCATCGTCGAGCGCCGCGACCTTGACGTCGACGAGACCGAGGGGTAGCACTGTAGTGCGAACCACGTTGTCGGACAGGTTGGACGCGTGGCCCGCGGCCTTACGTGGCCAGGCAATCCACAGCGATCCGTCCAACGCTATGGCGTTGGATAACTCCAGGATACGCTTTTCGAGCGCCGCGGCGTCGCGGAAAAAGGCGATGACGACGTCCGCGGGCGCTTCGCTTCGCCGGCGAACGATGCGGACGTTCTCGGGTAGGCCGCTGATAATCCAGCTCCGAGGAGCGCCCACGAAGACAATCCGGTGTCCGGGCTTGATGCCCAATTTGACGGCCAACGACGCCGTCGCCGATCCATAGGTCATGGCGACGAGTGTACGGTGCCTCGAAAAGGCCGACGTTCGCTGAGCGCTCTCGGACGACTTACAGTTGGAATTTCACCCACTTGGATCGGAGACTCCATTGCGACAAGGCCTCTTCTTTCCCGCCTTTGATGGCCTGGCCAATCCCCGTCGGTTAGTTGAACTGGCAGTACTGGCCGAGTCGGCGGGCTGGGATGGCATCTTTCTTTGGGACCACCTTCTTTACGACGGCGGGGTGACCAACATCCTTGATCCCTACGTGGCCCTAACGGCCATGGCGACTGCGACTACGACCATTCAGTTGGGACCTATGGTGACGCCCCTTATCCGTCGGCGCATTCAGGTGGTGGCGCGCCAAGCGGTGACGTTAGACCTCGTGTCGAACGGTCGACTGATCTTGGGACTGGGGATCGGTGATGACGGTGACGTCCGGGAACTTTCGCGTTTCGGTGAGGTGACCGATGCGAAGGAGCGCGGCGCCATGCTCAGCGAGGGATTGGCGGTCCTCACCGGGCTGCTCTCCGGCGCACCGGTTCGCCACGCGGGGGAGCATTACACCATTGACGACGTGACGTTCTTGCCCAGGGCAGCGCGACCGGGCGGCATTCCCATTTGGCTGGCCGCGCGTTGGCCCAATCCCCGTCCGCTCCGACGTGCGGCGACACAGGCTGGTGCCTTCGTCATCTCCATGAACGAACCCGGCGAGGTCGCGACGCTTCGTGGACTCCTAGTTGAGGGCGGCGCCGACCTCGAAACCTTTGACGTGGTGGTGAGCGGTGCGCCCGGTGACGATCCCACGCCTTGGGCGCAAGCCGGTGTCACGTGGTTCCTCACTTGGATCGGACCGTACAACCTGCGCTTCGAGGAGGTACGCGCGATCATTGGCGAGGGTCCGCCGACACTCCACACCTAGGTCGCGACAGGTTCGACGAGGTCCTTGCGCCACGCCACCATGGCGCCAGCAATCTCGGCCCCGAGTGCCTCGTTGACCGTGATCATCGGTCCGTTCAGCGTCGAGTTGAAGGTGGTGATTTTCGTGGTGGCGTAGCCACCCTCGGAGAGCAGTCGCATCGTCGTTACTTTCAACAGTCCTCCCAGGCGATGACCACGGTGGTGTCCGACCACGAGAGTGTCCCACTGGTAGGCCGTCTGGGGCTGTTGTCGTGACACGGTGAGTTCGCTGAAGGCCACGAGTTCACCGCTCACTCGGTGACGGGCCGCCGCCACCAAGAGGTCGCGACCCATCTCGTCGGTCGTCTTTTCGTGGTGGCGCACTCGTGCGGCGTCCCAGTGTTCTGCCTCGACGTCGAGGTCGACGTGCGGCGTCTCGGCCGGCATGATGGCGGAGAGGTGGGCTCGCCCTTCGAGGAGTATCGCCGGCGTGGCACCGGTCCAGGCGACGATGTCGTAGTGCGAGGCGAACGGGAGCCACTGTTGCCACAAGCGGTCGAGTTCACCGGTGGGTCGGGGCCAGGCGAGGTCGCGTCGCACGTTTTCTTCGGCCACGCGGTAACCGTGTCTTCGGGCGAAGGGGCGATTGGCCCCGGTGCCGATTTCGCTGGCCCCTTCGATCACGAAGACCACGAGCGTGGGGCGCCCCAGATCGCGCGCGCTCTCTTCGAGGTGCCCCAAGAGTTGCGAACCATAGCCCCGCCGTCGCTCGCTGGGGTCAACGAAGAGGCTCGCTTCGATGAAGCTGAGGTTGTCGTCGCGGGTGAGTTCGAGAGCGCCCACGGCGACCGGTCGGTCGAGCGACGGTCCGTAGGAGTAGAGACGAAAGACCCGAGGAGCAGACTCATCCACGGCGCGGGCGCGCCACTCGTCGGGGTGCCACCCTTGACCGACTCCGCCGTCGCGCAGTTGCTCGGAGCGCTGCAGCACCGCGAACCAGGCGTCGAAGCGAGGTGCGTTCGTGGCGTCAATGCGCGCGAACAACACGACTACTCCGGGCTGGACACGGGCAACGTCGAGGGTGCGTGACCTCGTCCATCTTCTTCGTCGCTTAGATGTTTTCGTAGCGTCAGCATCAGGGCCGCCCCAATGAGTGCGGTGACGCCCGTCGCGAAGGGCCACCAATTGCCGAGGTGATCGTCAAAGTAGAAGGCGGTGATTGCGGGGGCCAAGGTGCCCGAGACGCCCCAGGCCAGGCCGGCGGCGGCGTTGTAACGGCCGCGCAGGTGCTCGGGCGCAATGTCGTTCACCAGGGCCGGACCCACGGGTGAGAGCATGGTTTCTCCCAAGGCGAAGACGACCATCGCGACGCACAGCGAGACGACGATGAGTACCTTAGGCAGCGCCAGCGCCACGTCGAGAATGATCCAGAAGACGGCCCAAAAGAGTCCGACCGTCGCCATGACCCTCGTGCGGCTACGACCTTCGATGCGGTTGAGGACCCAGAGCTGCGCGCAGACAATGGTCGTGGTGTTGAAGAAGAACACCACCCCGATCACGTGCACGGGCAGTTTCAAGTTATTGACGACGAAGAGACTGAGGCCCGCCTCTTGGGATCCGTAGCCGCCGATCATCAACACGACCGCGGCGAGGATGTAGCGGATGAGCCGACGATCGCGCAGCACCTCGCGCCAACCCTCGGCGCTCTTCACCGGGTCGTCGTGATGGTCGCGCACCGGTCCGCCGTACTTTCGTAGCGTGAACATCAAGACACCCGACGCCAAGACGACGCCGGCGTTAAAGGTGTAGAGCAGCACGAACGACTGAGGACTGCGCAGGTTCACCACGCTGGCCGAGATCAGTCCGCCGAAACCGATCCCGAGGTTGACCAGCATGAAGTTGAATCCGAAGGCGCGCTGTCGGTGACTGGCGTCGAGCATTCGACTGAGCATGGTGCTGCTCGGCCCCCAGCCGGCACCGCCGAACACGGCGAGTAAGAGGGCGCCCGCCGCCGCCGTACGTTCGGTGGTCGCGTGCGCCCAGACAAGCAACGATGCGGCGTCGGCGACGATCGTGAACAAGATGACGCGAATGGGTCCGAAGCGGTCGGTCAAGGTTCCCCAGAGGGGAGCCGACGTGATGCCGACCAGGGCCGCCGCGGCGAGCAACAAAGTGGCGAAGTTGGTCGAAAAACCGCGGACGTTGTGGAGGTAGACCACGAACAGTGACAGGGTCAGTCCGTTGCCGACGCAGGAAAAGAACGTGGAGAAGAAATACCGCCGCAAGGGACCGGTGATGCTGCCACGAAAGTCGGCCGGAACGAGTGTTTCAATGAGTTTCAAGACGTTCATGCTACGTGACGCCCTTGTGCAGGAACTCACAAGTTATCGGATTGTCATATGTACAGGGGTATTACGATGACAGGTATGACTCCCCTCGAGGTGAGCGAAAGGCAGTGAATGGCCCTTACAACTTCCCCCAAAAAGCGTTCCGATCTCCTCTGCGAACTTGCGCCCGATGTGGAGCGCCTCTATAACCGACACCTCGAGGCACCGCGCCTCTGGTATCCCCACGAACAGATCAACTGGGGCGACGGTGAGAATTTCGCCGACTCGCCGTGGGAGCCGAGTCAGTATCCATTGAACGAGGGCGTACGTAGCGCTATTTACGTCAATTTGTTGACCGAAGACAACCTTCCGTACTACACGCACACCCTCTTGTCGCACGCGCCCACCGGCCACGCCATCCTCGACTGGAATCACCAATGGACCATGGAGGAGAACCGTCACGCCATGGTCATGCGCGATTGGGTGCACATCAGTCGATGCATTGACCCCACGCTGCTCGAAGACGGGCGTCGCGTGCAGATGAAGAAGGGGGAGGTTCCCCAACCCGCCGATATGGCCGAACTCATCGCCTACGTCTCATTCCAGGAGCGCGCCACGCAGATTGCGCACCGCAACACGGGCGCGAAACTTCCCAAGGACGACAAGATCGGCCGCAACGTGCTGGCGCTCATCGCCGGCGACGAAACCAAGCACTTCCTCTTTTACCGCGACTTGACGCTCGCCGCTTTCGCCATCGACCCTTCCACCATGATGATTGCCGTCGCTAAGCAGGTTCGTGATTTCGCCATGCCCGGGACGGGAATACCGAGCTTCACCCGCCACGCGGTGCGGATCGCGCGCGAGGGTATTTATGGCTTGCAGCAGTATCTGCGTGACGTGCTCGAACCCGTGCTCGGACTTTGGGACCTCGATCATCTGGTGGGCCTCAGCGCCGAAGCCGAAAAGGCTCGCCAGGACTTGAGCGAGTTCGTCGCCAAATTGGGTGAGGGCGTGGAGCGCATGACCCAAAAGGCCGCGCGCGTCACCCCGGCTCTCTCCACTTAACCGTCCAACCCCTCGGCGAGTCCGTGGCGCGGCGGCAACCCCCGACGCCGTCGTCGCGTGACACCATCGCGAGGCGGCGCTCTTTGCGCCCACGCCGCGGGATGCGGGGTCGTTCGTCATGGCGCGTGCGCGGTGCGACGGTACGCGATACCCGTTCTCCTAGTATTTGGCAACGATCGGGAGGAACTGCGTGGGAATGAGTTTTCAAGAGGCGAACGCCGCCGCGGGTGCGCCCGGACAACCGTTCGAGGTCGCCAACGTCGAGCACGACGGTTACACCAGCCGCGAGTTCACGAACGCCCCGGCCACTTTGCGCCAACTCTTCGACTCGGCTCGCGGTCTCGACCAAACGTTCATTGTCTACGAAGACGAAGAGTGGACGTTCGCCAGTGTCATGGAGGAGGCCGACGCTCTTGGACACGCCCTCGTTCATCACTTTGACGTCAAGCCCGGCGACCGCGTCGGCATCGCCATGCGCAACTATCCGGAGTGGATAATCTCCTTCGCCGCGATTCTCTCCGTGGGAGCGGTCTCGGTGTCGCTCAATGCGTGGTGGACCCCCGACGAGATGGAGTACGCCATCAACGACGCGGGACTCTCGGTCTTGATTGGCGACACCGAAAGGGTCGAACGCGGCGCGGGAGCCTGTCAACGCGCCGGCGTTCGCATGCTCGGCGTTCGACTCGACGCCCTCGTGCCGCTGGCGCCGCACGTCGAGCACTGGCATGACGTGGTGGTGCGCGGACCGGCCATGCCGGGGGTGATGTTGACGTCGGATATGGACGCCACGATCCTCTACACCTCGGGAACGACCGGTTTCCCGAAAGGGGCAGTCTCCACTCACGGCACGGTGTGCCAAACGATCATGGCCTTCTCGTCGGGAGCCGCGGTGCACGCCATGCGGCGCGACGACGAGGCGACCGGGAGTGGACTGGCGCCCTGTTTCATCCTCATCGTCCCGCTCTTCCACGTGACCGGTTGCATCCCGGTCATGATGTCGTGCTTCAGTTGGCACTTCAAACTGGTGATGATGTATCGCTGGGAGCCGGAACGGGCCCTCCAATTGATCGAACGCCACCAAGTGACCAACTTCGTGGGAGTGCCCACCCAATCGTGGGACCTGGTCGAGAGTGTGCACTTTGGTGACTACGACACGTCATCGCTGGTCACCGTGGGCGGAGGCGGCGCGCCCGCTCCGCCCGCCCTGGTGGCACGGGTCGAGAGGGCCTTCGATAAAGGCCGACCAGGACTCGGCTACGGCATGACCGAGACGAACGCCTACGGAACTCGCATCGACGGCGACGACTACGTGGCCAATCCCCGTTCGACGGGTCGCGTCCCGACCATCGTCATGGACGTGGAGATCCGCGACGAAGGCTTGCACGCGCTCGGCCCTAACGAGAGCGGCGAGATTTGGATGAAGTCGCCCACGTTGATTCGGGGGTACTGGAACAATCCAGAGGCGACAGAAGCAACGATTGTGCGCGGTTGGCTGCGGAGTGGCGACCTCGGGTACATATCGTCCGAGGGCTTCCTCTACGTCGAAGACCGGGTCAAGGACATGATTATTCGAGCCGGCGAGAACGTGTACTCGGCCGAAGTGGAGGCCGCCATCTACGAGCATCCGTCGGTGCACGAGGCAGCGGTCTTCGGTCTCCCCGATGAGCGTTTAGGTGAAGAAGTGGCCTGCGCCGTGATGTTGAAATCGGGGGCTTCACTGACGAGCGACGAACTACGGCTTCACTTGGCGACGCGGGTGGCGAACTTCAAGATTCCGTCGAAGGTTGCCTTCACCGACGAACCGCTGCCACGCAACGCGGCGGGAAAGTTCCTCAAGCGTGAGATGCCGAAGATCTACTTTTCTTGAGCTGAGGTGATGGCCGCCTGCGCGTAATCGGCGACGTTCAGCGTGGCGAGGTCGGCCAAGGGGAACCAGGCCGCGTGGTCGGTCGTGCCGTGGACCTCATGATGGATGGCGCCGCCCGCCAGCGACACGGTGAAGAGGATGCGTACCGTGTGAATCTTGTCGCCGTTGTCGCGACGTCGAACGTCGCTGGTGACGCCTAAAAGCTTGGGGTCGCGCACGAGAAGTCCGGTCTCCTCGTGGAACTCGCGCACCAGGGTGTCCTCCGGCGCTTCGCCGAAGTCAATGCCTCCGCCGGGGAGCCACCACAGTGACGGGACGTGGCGCGGGTTGCTGGATCGAACCAACGCGACGCGCTCCGCGTCAATCAATACCCCGTACGCGCGGACACTGGTGTGCTGCTTACTCATCGCGTCTCGTCGCCTTCGTCTGTTACGGGTGGCCGTCAACGCATCAACGCATCAACGCATCAACGCATCAGCGCAACGGTTACACCCTTCGCTGGAAAAACTCTAGGCGATGACGCTTCGCGCCTTTGAGCACCCGTTGAGTCCTATCGGCGGCGCTGTGGCCACGGTGAGGAGACGACTAGCGGTGGTCGAAAGTCAATCTCCTGAGACCCTCTAGGGGTATAGAAACGGTGGCGCCCGCGGAATCGGCGCGCGACCGAGGGTCAGATTCCGGCTCGTTAAAGGTCCTTCGGCCCGATGGGGGAGACTCTTCCATCGACGAAACTGAGGGGTGAGAGAAATGGGTGCGATGGAGAAGGACACGAAGACCCCGAGCGGACGTCGTCGACGCACCATTCCGCTCGTCATCATTGCCGTCGTGGTCATCGCGAGTGGCCTCGCGGCGTGGCTCTCTAGTCGACCGTCCGTTACGAGTGCCGTAGGCCCCGAGGGGGTACTGGTGTTCAACGTCCCCGACCTCGCCTCGGCGTCGAGCACGGTGAAGGGTACGCCCGTTAACGGCATTCCTTGTGACACTCAAGCCAAGGAGGTGGTCAAGTACCACATACACGTCCACGTGGCGGTCTACGTGAACGGGCACGAAGAACGACTCCCGGCCGGTATTGGTATCACCCAACCACGCCTCGTCGAACACACCAAGTCGGGCGCATTCCTCGACGTGGGCATCTTCGACTGCCTGTACTGGCTGCACACCCACTCGGACGACGGCATCGTGCACGTGGAGGCACCAACGAAGCAGCTCTTCACCTTAGGGCAACTGTTCGCGATCTGGCAGCAACCAATCACCTCGACACGAGTCGGTCCGGTCACGGGCCCCGTAGTGGTGTTCGAGAACGCTCGGCGCCTCACGGGAAGTCCGACGGCCGTGCCATTGTTGGCCCACGGCAACATCCAGATTGATGTCGGTACACCGGTCGTGGCATTCCAACCGTTCACCTACAAGGTGACGGGGGGATGTGGTCAAGGAACCAACAGCTGTTCGATCAAGAAAAAATAATCGCAGGTTTCTAACGAGTCCGCGGGAAACCGAGATCAATCTGCGAATCGGACGGCTGTGGCCATCGGGTGGTAATCACTTTGGCCCGGGTGTAGAAGGCGAAGCCCTCGGGCCCGTAGATGTGGGAATGACCGAAGAGTGAACTCTTCCAACCACCGAACGAGTACGAGGCGACCGGCACGGGAATCGGCACGTTCACGCCGATCATGCCGACGCTCACTTCACGCGAAAAGAGACGCGCGGCGTTGCCGTCGCGGGTGAAGATCGCCACGCCGTTGCCGTAGGGATTGGCGTTGACCATCGCCACCGCGTCGGCGTACGAGTCCACTCGAGCAACGCCCAGTACCGGCCCAAAAATTTCGTCATCGTAGGCTTTCATGCCCGGTTTCACTCCGTCTAAGAGGCACGGCCCGACGAAGAAGCCGGGCTTGGTCGCCCAGGAGGTCCCGTCACGTACCACGGCGATTCCGTCGGCGGGCGCTGAGGTCACGTAGTGCACGATGCGGTCGCGGTGCTCTTTGGTGATGACCGGACCGAAGTCGCTCGTGACGTCGTCGCCCGGGCCGACGTGCAACTTATCGAGACGATCGGTGATCTTGGCAATGAGGGGATCGGCCACCTCGCCCACGGCGACGACCACACTGATAGCCATGCAACGTTCCCCGGCCGAGCCGAAGCCGGCGTTGATGGCGGCGTCGGCCGCGATCTCGAGATCGGCGTCGGGCAGCACGACCATATGGTTCTTCGCACCCCCGAGCGCCTGCACGCGCTTACCGGCCAGGGTGCCGGTTTGGTAGACGTGGCGAGCAACGGGCGTCGAGCCCACGAAACTGATGGCGTCAATGCCGGGGTGCTCGAGCAAATGGGTCACGGTGTCGGCGTTGCCGTGAAGGACACTGAAGACCCCCGTTGGCAGTCCGGCCTCGCGAAGAAGTTCCCCGAGTCGCACGGACACGGAGGGATCGCGTTCCGAGGGCTTCAAGATGACGGCGTTGCCACTGGCCAGCGCGTTTGCGACCATCCACAGGGGCACCATGATCGGGAAGTTGAACGGCGTGATTGCAGCCACCACCCCCACTGGCTCGCGCACGGAGTGGACGTCGACGCCCGAAGCGACCTGGCTCGAGAAGTCACCCTTCAGGTGCTCCATTAAGCCGCAGGCGTACTCCACGTTCTCGAGTCCGCGGGCCAACTCACCCTTCGCGTCGGCAATGGTCTTGCCGTGTTCTTGAGTGATGAGGGCGGCCAGTTCGTCGCCTCGTTCGACGAGGAGTTGGCGCAGCGAAAAGAGCACGTTGGTTCGTTGCGAGAGCGACGACTCGCGCCACCCCACGGCCGCCTCGCGAGCCACCGCCACTACGCCATCGACCAGTGCCTTGTCGGCGATTGGTACGTGAGCAGTGACCTCGCCGGTAGCCGGGTTGTAGACGAGTAGGTCCCCGGCCCCTTCAACTCGTTTGTCACTGATGAAGTAGGGGACGGTGCGCATCGGTACCTCTTTCTCGACTCTCAATCTACCGTTTCACCAGTGACGCACCACTAGCGTTACGGCGTGCACGACGAGGAAATCACCCAATCACTGCGCGATGCGGCGGCCGTCGAGCCGCTCAGCGACGGTCGGTATTCGGTCGCCATCTCCGATGCGTACACGGTCTTGGGTCGCCCGAACGGCGGCTACCTCCAATGCGTCTTGGGAAGTGGCGCCCTCGCCGCGGCGAGTGACGCCGGGTCGAACCACGTCCACGTGACGGCGATCACCACTAATTACGTGGCCGCTCCCACAGCGGGCCCGGCCGAACTGGTGACCGAGGTCCGCCGGGTCGGGCGGGGCGTCTCGTTTGTGCACGTCACGCTCGTCCAGGACGGCGCGGTCACCACCGAGTCACTCGTCACGCTGGGCACGCTGCGCCCTGACTCGCTGGTGCGTTACGCCGACGCTTCGGCGCCCCACCTAGCCCCCCTCGAGGAGTGCATCCGGCGAACCGTCGACGAAGAGGTGAAATTGATGGAGGTCGTCGACTTTCGACTCGACCCCTCGTCGGCCGGATGGCTCAGCGGGGTGCCCACCGACAGGGGAGAAGTGCTCGGCTGGCTTCGGTTGAATGATGGCGCCGCGAGTTGGGATGCCTGGAGTCTCCTCTTCGCGAGCGACGGCCTTCCACCGGGGACCTTTCCGCTCGGATCCTCCGGGTGGGTGCCGACGTTGCAGTTGACCTCCTACGTTCGGCGAATTCCGGTGGGCGAGTGGCTGCGCGCGCGACAATGGTGCATTGTCATCGCGGACGACACCGTGGACGAGCGCTGCGAACTCTTCGACGAGCGCGGCGAGATGGTGGGCTCGTCGAGTCAACTCGCCATGGTCCGATTTCCCGGTGCGGTCAGGTGACCACGTCGCCCCACGCACGCGGTGACGGCTCGCTGTACATTCGACAGCGACTCATCATTCCCAGCGACGAGATCACGCTGCGCGTCACTACCTCGGGCGGTCCTGGTGGTCAACACGCCAACCGCAGTTTGACCAGGGTGGTGGCCTCGTTCGACGTCGCGGGGTCGCTCGTGCTGTCCCACGCCGACCGAGCGTTGTTGTTGGAGAAGGTGGGACCGGTTGTACGAACGAGTGCCGGTCGTTTTCGGTCGCAGGGTCAAAATCGCAGTGCCGCGCTGGATCAACTAACCCAGAAGATCGCCGTGGCGCTCACGCGACTTCCTCCGCGACGCGCGACGCGACCCACGCGGGGCTCGAAGATTCGACGCGTCGACCAGAAGAAGGCCCGCAGCCGGGTGAAGGAACAACGACGTCCACCTTCTGACGACTAACGAACCTCTTCCAGATGGCGAGCGATGGCCGCGAGGGCCGAGTGCATGAGGTCGTCGAGTGAGGCGTCGGAGTCCTCGTGGGGACCTCGGAGCGGCGTGAGCGAGGCGAAGCCGGCTACGAGGAGCGCTCCGTCTTCGTCCGCGTCCTCATCGCTGACGTCACCGAGTTCCGGGGTCGCTGCTCCGAGACGAAGCGTCAACTCCCCCCTGTCGCCCAATTGATCGCCGCCACGTTGACTGGCCGACTTTACGATCCCGGCGCTCGAGATTCGACCCCGTCGTACGCCTTTGAGTTCGCTCGCGGGAAGGTTCGGCACGTTGAGATTGAGGAGCGTGCGCGACGGCGCGCCCAACAGCGTGTCGAGGACCTCGATGGCGACCGCGCCGGCCGTGTCGTAGTGCACGTCCTCGCCCCATTGGACCGACACCGCCAGTCCGGACAGTCCGAGTTGGGCGCCGGTGAGAATTGCCCCCACCGTGCCCGAGTGCAGCACGCTTCGTCCGACGTTCGCTCCGGCGTTGATGCCCGAGAGCACGACCTCGGGTTGGAAATTGAAACTGCCGACGGCGCCGAGGATGGCGCACAGGGCGGGTGGCGCTTCGAGACCAAAGGTGGGGAGCCCTTCGGCGCCCTCGATGGTGTGGCGCTGATACGACACCGTGGGACTGGAAAAGACGTCACCTACCGCGGCCGACATGCCCGAATAGTTGGTGTGGGGAGCCACGATTATGGCCTCGCGCACGTCGCCTTCGGGGGCGTCCTTTATCCAGCTCGCTACGTGTCGGGCGAGGACAGCGAGGCCCGGAGCTCGTACACCATCGTCGTTCGTGATCAGAATTCGCATACGGTTTACGATAACGGTCGTAGGTAACGCACCAGTGAATAAAGGGAAATCGCCAATGCTGCCATCGGGTGAACAGATCGCCATTGCCCACGGCGAGGAACGGGCCGTGATCACCGAAGTAGGCGCCACGCTGCGCACCTTCGTGAAAGGTGGTCTCGCGGTCATCGAGGGCTTTGCCGGCGAAGAGGTCCCGACGGGCGCTCGCGGTCAGGTCCTCTACCCCTGGCCCAACCGTATCGCTGACGGTCCATGGTCGTTTTCGGAGCGAACGGCGCGTCCGAAGGTCGACGACGTCGCCCACGCCACGGCGATTCACGGACTCATCCGGTGGCGGCCCTTTCGCATTGACTCGGTCAACCAGAATCGCTGCTCGCTGACGCTCCTGTTGCACCCCACCCCCGACTATCCCTTCTTGAGCGAAATCAACGTCACCTACCATCTCGGCACCCTTGGGCTTACGGTGACGACCACCGTGACCAACCGCGACGACGTGCCAATTCCCTTCGGCGTCGGTTTCCATCCCTACTTGGCCGTGACGACCCCGACGATTGAAGGGGCCGAGCTCGAGGTCCCGGCGAACGCCTACGTGGCCGTCAACGATCGCCAATTGCCCACCGGTGAGATCTTGCCGGTACGTGGTAACGCTCTGGACTTTCGGGTTCGAAAGTCCGTCTCCGGACACGAACTCGACACCACGTACACCGAACTGGTGCGCGATGACTCGGGACTCGCGACGGTCGTGCTGATCGACGGCGCGGGGGGCGAGATTGAACTGAGTGTTGATCGCAACTTTCCTTACCTACAGATCTTTACCGGCGATCACTTGGAGAAGGGCCGTCGTCGAACGGCGGTGGCCGTTGAACCGATGACCTGTCCGCCCGACGCGCTGCGAAGCGGCAAAGACATTGTTGTACTCGAACCGGGCCAACATTGGGCCGGCTCGTGGCGACTGCGCAGGAGATGACCGTGCACCGCGTCGTCCTGGTGACCGGTTCGACGAGCGGCATTGGCCGCGCGACGGCCCAACGATTCGCCGACGCCGGCGACGCCGTCGTGTTCAACTCCGTGCGCAGCGTTGAAGAAGGTGAACGCCTCGCCGCGGCTACGGCGAACGGCGATTACGTGCAAGGTGACATCGCCAGCGGCGACGACTGCGCCCGCGTGGTGGCCGAGGTGCTCGAGCGTTACGGCCAATTAGACGTGCTCGTCAACAACGCCGGGACCACCCAGGTGATCGCCCACGGCGATCTGCAGGCGGCCACCATCGACGTCTGGCGAGCGATCTTCGAGGTGAACGTCTTTGGTACCTGGATGATGAGCGTCGCCGCGATGGACGCCCTTCGGGCCACCAAGGGGGTCATCGTGAACGTGAGCTCGCTCGCGGGCGTGCGCCCGACCGGCTCGTCCATCCCGTACGCCGCCTCCAAGGCGGCGCTCAATCACTTGACGGTCCTCTTGGCCAAGGCCGTTGGCCCCGACGTTCGGGTCAATGCCGTAGCGCCCGGTCTGGTGGACACGCCCTGGACGGCCGACTGGGACCAAGTCCGAGAGTTCGTGTCGGCCGTGACGCCCCTCAAGCGCAGTGGCACCCCCGAGGACATCGCGGACGTCATCGTCGCGCTCGCGGCCACGCCCTACGTCACCGGTCAGGTGATCGTCGTCGACGGCGGTTTGGGCCTCGTTACGTAGTGCTCGGAGGGGGCGGCACGAAGAATCGCATCGTCCGCGACAGTACTTTCGCCGCTGGAGCAACGAGATGGTGCACTAGGGGCGGGCCGACGCGCACGCCGAGCAGTTCACGCTGCCAGGGCGTCATGAGTCCATACGAGCTTCGCACCAAGAGCCAATAGATGGCTTTTTGTTGGACGCCGCGCACCACACCGTTGGCGACGAAGTCGCGCGCCACGGCGCCCTCGGCGATCAGTCGCAATTCCGGTCGAAAGGCGAGGATCGCCGCGTCGAGTTCGGCGACCGATTCGGGCGCACCAGTCATGCCGAGGTCGCGCGCCAACTGCGCCATCTCGCAAACGTACTGATTGGCTTGGGCGTCACTCAAGCGTTGGCCGCCGTAGCGTCGGTAGCCGGCGAGAAACATCGACGTCTCCGCGGCGTGTACCCAGGCGAGGAGGTGGGGGTCGTTGGCGAAGTACGTCGCCCCGTCGTCGGCCGTTCCGCGCACCGCCTGGTGCACCGCCAGGACGCGTTCGATCGAGGAGTAGGCCTCGTCCTTCGTGCCGAAGGTGGTGAAGCCAATGAAGTCGGCCGTTTGGCGCAGTCGCCCCAGTGGATCGTCGCGGTAACGCGAATGGTCCGCGACGCCGGCCATCGTGTGGGGATGGAGCATTTGGATAAAGAGCGAACCCAGTCCGCCAATCAACATGGGGGGCAAATCGGCGTGGATGATGCGCGCCACCCCGTTCACGGCAAAGTATGCCTCGGCGGCGTCGTTGCATCGCGTCGGCGGATCCTTGGTGAGACCTATGGCGCCGCGAATCGATCGATTGACTCGTTGACGCAGTCGTCGCGTCGCCGCGCTCGCCCACTTGGTCGCCACCGTGTCCTCCAGACAGTTACCCCCGCAGCAAGACTACGTTCGTTACTTTCAATTGATGCAGGCGTCTGCGACACTGGAGAGATGGCCTCCACCCAACCACTGCGTCGAACCACGACCGAGGGCGAGGTCGACGTGAAGGACGCGGTGGAGACCCAAAAACCTTGGAGCGTCGTGGTATGGGACGACCCCGTCACGCCTATGGCGGTCGTGGTAGTGATCTTCCGCAAGATCTTCGGCTACTCCAACAACAAGTGCACGCAGTTGATGTTGGCCGTGCATCACGAAGGGCGCGCCTTGGTGTGGTCCGGTCACCGCGAGCGCGCCGAGTCCTACTGCGTGAAGCTCCAGGTGGCCGGGCTCCAGTGCACGATTGAACAGGACAACTAGTGGCCGGCGCCAAGCTGTTCGTGCGCCGTCGCGACGGTCGCGTTGAAGTACGGATGAACGAGTTCGGGCGCTCCGTCGTCAAGAGTGCCTTCGAAAACGTGCTCGCCGCCGAGCGAGACCCCGCACACGAATGGCACATTGCGCTCTCGGGACCGATTGACCCGAGTCTCGACCACGACAATCCGGTGTCGATGCTGGCGCGTCAGAACGAATTATCGACCAACGCGGAGTTGGCCGGACTGACTATCAGCGAAGAGTTCTTGAATGACGGCGAAGCGTGGGCGTGGCTCACGACCCTCCAGGTGGCGCTGCGCTCGACCGCACAATCGAACGGACTGCTGAGCGACGAGCAGTTGGCGGCGTCGACCGACGAGATCCTCACCTACGTGAGGACGTTGCAGCAGTTCCTTTTCGACCTCGCGGCCTGCTTCTAGGTGACGACTCCGTAACCCCATCAAATCTCTGACAACTTGGCGCAAATCCGGCCAGGGTCGCGAATCGACGTTCTAACGTCACACCATGACGACCTCTTCAGATCGCCTCGAGTTATCGCGGCTCGTCCATCGTTTTGGCTTCGGTCCTAAGCCCGGACAGTACGCCGAATTGCTGGGCCGAGGCCTACCCGCCGCGCGGTCGCAGATCCTCGCTCGTCGCGCCCACGATCCCGGTCTCGACGCCCTGGTCACGCCGGCCTTCCCCGACATGGGCGTAGCGCCGTCGGATCCGACGGCCAGCCATACCTACTGGTCCGAGGTGTATAACCAGTCCATCAGCGTCGCGATGTGGTGGATGGACCGCATGGTCTTGGCCGACTTTCCCTTCGAAGAACGTATGACCTGGTTCTGGCACGGCCACTGGGCCACGTCCATCGACAAGGTCACCTACGCGCGAACCATGCAGCTGCAGAACCAGACCTTGCGCCAGCACGCGCTCGGCAACTTCGCCGACATGGCGCGCGCCATGGTGCAAGACGCGGCCCTCATCTACTGGCTCGATGGCGAACAGAACAGCGTATGGTCACCGAACGAGAATCTCGGACGCGAGTTCATGGAGTTGTTCACGCTCGGAGTTGGCAACTACTCGCAAAACGACGTGCACCAGGCGGCGCTGGCCTTTACGGGCTACCAAGTGAATCAGTCGAGTGGTGTGGCGACCTTCACGCCCAAGGACCACGACGACAAGCCGGTGACCGTGCTCGGCACCAGTCGGACCTTTAACGCGCGCACGTTGAGCGACTACATTGTTTCGCGGCCCGAGAACGCGCAGTTCGTGGCGCGGCGAATGTGGTTCCGTTTCGTCTCTACGTCCATTGCGCCACCGCGTTCGCTGGCGAAGGCCTTCGAGCATCGCGATATCGCCGAGCTCATCACCACGATTGCCAAGAGCCCCGTGCTGCGTCGTCCCGGCGCCAGTCAGGCGAAGTCACCGGTGGAGTGGTTCGTGTCGACCTGTCGGGCCCTTCGCATCACGCCATCAAAGTTGCCTTCTCCCGGGGACGTGGCCTGGATGATGGAGTCCATGGGACAGTTCCCCTTCAATCCGCCGAGCGTGGGCGGCTGGCCCTACGACGAAGCGTGGTTGACCGCCGCTTCGACCCAGTACCGCATTGACATGACCTGGTACCTCTTGCAGCACGGTCATCTCGATCCCGTGACCTCGGTCGCGAAGTCAAAGATGGTCGAGGCCGCCGCCGACTGGTTGGGCGTGCCCCGCTGGAGTACGCGCACCGAGCGATCGCTCAACCAAGCCCTCAGCGATCCCGTTCGATTCACCACGTTGGCGCTCTGTTCACCGGAATATCTGGTGAGCGCATGAGTACCTGCGACTTCAATCGCCGTCAGTTCTTGAAGTACACCGGCGCGGCCGGTGCCGCGTCGATCGCGGCGACCTTAACGATGAGCGACGTCGCGCGCGCGGCGACGGCGGCGCCGATGGCGCTCGGCACGCCAATTCTCGTACTGGTCACGCTCTACGGCGGCAACGACGGCCTCAACACCGTGGTGCCCTACACCGACCCGACGTACCTCGCGCAACGCCCGGGACTGTCGCTCGATGCGTCAGGCGTCATCCCGCTGAGTAACGGCTTAGCCCTCAACGGAACGATGACGGGCTTCGGTTCCCTGTGGGCGGCCAACAAGTTAGCGATTGTCTTGGGCGTCAGTTATCCCCAGCCCAGCCTCTCGCACTTCACGTCCATGGCGATCTGGCAGACGGGCTCGCCCGTGGAGGAGATCTCCAGTGGTTGGATCGGTCGTTACCTCGACCATCTTCCTCACGACCCCTTTCGCGCCATTGGCATTGACTCGACCCTCACGCCCTTGCTCGCCGGCGAGCACCGGGTCGGCTCGATGTTGCCCCTCGGCGGTCTGCAAGTGCCCACCGGGTCCCTGGCGAACCAAATGCAGCTGCTCGCTGCATCCTCACGCCAGGACAGTGCGCTGACCGCCGCGGCGGCCGCGTCCATTGGCGATCTCTTCCAGTTGTCCGCGACGGTGGGGCCGGTGCTGGACAAGTCGCCGCCCAGTTCGGCGTCGTCGCTCGGTCAGCAACTCGACGTCGTGGGCAATCTGATTGCGGCCAACGTGCCAACGCGTGTGTATTCGGTCTCGCTCAGCGGCTTCGACACGCATTCCGACGAACTCAGTGCGCAAGGGTCTGCTCTCGGCCAGGTTTCCGACGCCATCACGGCGTTCTTGGCCCAAGTGGGCGCGACGCCGCGAGCCAAGGACGTCGTGGTGATGGTGTACTCCGAGTTCGGCCGTCGCGTGGCCACCAACGGCTCCGGCACCGACCACGGCACGTCGGCGCCGGTCTTCATCGCGGGCAACAGCGTGGCCGGTGGTTTCTACGGCGAGCAGCCTTCGTTGACGCAACTCGTGAACGGCGACCTCGCCGTGACCACGGACTTTCGCGACGTCTACGCGGCGATGCTGTCGGACGTCTTGGAAACTGACCCGAAAATGATCCTCAATGGCTGGCCCACCAAGCTCAACATCGTGACCAACGCGGCGTAACCAACGCGTTGACGAAGCTCAAGCTCTCGCACGGCTCACCACGTCGGTGATCGACGTCACCATCTCGTCGGCGCTCGCTCCGGGTCCAAAGATGGCCGCAATGCCAGCCAACCTCATGTCGGCGAGATCGTTCGAAGGCACGATGCCCCCGACGACCACCGGAATATCGGAACCACGTTCGCGCAACGCTTGGACGACGAGAGGAGCCAATGTCAAGTGAGCGCCCGACAACATGGAAAGTCCCACCACGTCGACGTCCTCTTGAATGGCGGCGATGGCGACCGTCTCGGGCGTTTGGAAAAGTCCGGTGTAGACCACCTCCATGCCGGCGTCGCGCAGCAGTCGGGCCACCACCTTGATGCCTCGGTCGTGACCGTCGAGTCCGACCTTCGCGACCAAGACGCGAATGGTCATAGCGTCGGTACCTCTACGTGGCGGCCGAAGACACTTTCCATGGCGCCCATCATCTCGCCGACCGTTACGTAGGCGCGCGCCGCGTCGATCAGTGCCGGCATGAGATTGACTTCGGGGTCGCGCGCGTCGCGGCGAAGTGCCTCGAGCGCCCGGGCCACCAGTTCGTCGTTGCGGTCGCCACGTACGTGGTGCAGGCGCTGCACTTGTCGGCGCTCGTCTTCGTTGGTGATGCGCAACGTCTCGAGGTCCGCGTCGTTGTTGCCCTCGGTGAAGTCATTGACGCCCACCACGATCCGGTCGCTGTGGTTGAAGGAACGTTCCAGCGCGTAGGCCGAGTCGGCGATTCGACCCTGGAACCAGTTCTCTTCGATGCCCTTAATGCAACCTTCGAGCATGGAACCGTCGCCCAGGGCCGAGATCTCAGCGAAGATGTCCTGCGCCTGACGGGCCATCTCGTCGGTGAGTTCTTCGACGAACCACGAACCACCGAGTGGATCGGCGACGTGGGTGACGTTCGTCTCGTGGGCAATGATCTGTTGGGTTCGCAGCGCGATTCGTGCCGCCTTCTCGCTGGGCAGCGCCAGGGCTTCGTCCATGGAGTTGGTGTGCAGCGACTGCGTGCCGCCGAGCACGCCGGCCAGTGCCTCGATGGCCGTGCGCGCAATATTGATCTCGGGCTGCTGGGCCGTCAGCGAGACGCCGGCCGTCTGAGTGTGAAAACGCAGTTTCCAGGAAAGTTCGTTCGTGGCACCGTAGTAGTCCTTCATCCAGTGGGCCCACAGGCGGCGGGCGGCGCGGTATTTGGCGATTTCCTCAAAGAAGTCAATGTGGGCGTTGAAGAAGAAGGAGAGTCGGGGCGCGACGTCGTCCACGCCCAGACCCGCCTGGCGAGCCAACTCGACGTAGGCGAACCCGTTCGCCAAGGTGAAAGCCAACTCTTCGACGGCCGTGGAGCCGGCTTCGCGGATGTGATAACCAGACACCGAGATGGAGTTCCATTTGGGCATCTCGGCTGCGGTGAAGGCAATCGTGTCACGCACCAGTCGCATGGAGTGACGCGGCGGAAAGACGAACTCCTTTTGGGCTTGGTACTCCTTTAAAATGTCGTTTTGCAACGTGCCGCCGAGTTGGCGCCGCGCCACACCGCTCTCCTCGGCTTGGGCGACGAAGAGCGCCAGCATGACCGCGGCCGGACTGTTGATGGTCATGCTGGTCGTGATGCTGGCGAGGTCGATGTCAGCGAAGAGGTCGCGCATGTCCGACAGCGAATCAATCGCGACGCCGCAGCGACCGACCTCACCGAGCGCCATGGGATGGTCGGAGTCGAGTCCGAGGAGGGTGGGCATGTCGAAGGCCGTCGACAGTCCCGTCGCACCGGCCCCGATGATGTCCTTGAAGCGCTTGTTGGTGTCGACGGCCGTGCCGAAACCGGCGAACATTCGCATGGTCCAAAGGCGGGCGCGGTACATGCTCGCGTGCACGCCGCGGGTGTAGGGAAAGAGCCCCGGGAACTCCGCGTCCTCGGGGCCGTAAACGGGGGAGAGGGCGACGCCCGACATGGTGGTGAAGGGAACGTCGCGCTTCGAGGCCGCTTCGTAGAGTTCGAGCCACTGCTCGTAGGCGTTCGTGGGACTCATCGCACCTTCTCTACTTGTCCTTCGAGCAGCATAGGTTCGTCACCACCCACCCCCCGAGACACGGCTTCGAATCGACGGCGCCACCTGGCCCGAAGAAAAGTTAGGCGCAAACCCCCGTAGGCTCTTCACCATGTCCCTTCGCTCGCGCCCATTGCTTCCACTCGCCACTCTCGCGCTCGGCGCCGTCGTTCTGGCGCTCGGTGCCCCCTTCGTCGCCGGGGCCGCGGTCCTCAATCCCACCGCGAAGTCGGTCTTAGCGGCGACGCAAAAGGCCATGGTGAAAGAGTCGGGTGTCCACGTGAAGGTGACCTCGACCAACGGCACCACCATCAGCAAGGTGGTGGTTGACATTGGCGCCAGTTACGGCGCCGAGACGATCCAAAACGGAACGAAGAAAGTCTCGATCATCGTCACGCCGACGGCGGCCTATTTGAGCGGTACGCAGTCCGGACTTACGCAGATCATGGGTCTTACGGCGGCCGAGCAAAAGAAGGTCGGCGCGCGCTCGATCATGATGAAGGCTGGCACCTCGCCGTACATGAGCTTCGCGGCGAATCTCACGACGGTGGTGTTCCCGAGCATCCTTCCGAAGCTCAAGGGAACGAAGTTGTCCATCGGCGCGGGGTCGAAAAACTACCTGTTGACCTGGACGACCTCGGCCACGAGTTCGGGCGGTGCGTCCAAGAACGTCTTCACCATTTCTTCGGGTAAAAAATCGTTGCCGGTGAAAGAAGTCGTGTCGACCAAGGCCGGCGGCGGTACCACCACCTTCACGAAGTGGGGCGAGCACGTCGTAGAAACTGCTCCGGCGAGTTCCTCAACCATTCCCTACGCCTCGGTCGTCCACAAGTAAGGTCGACGGTCGACGGTCGGCCTTCGGAAGTATCGGGGCCTCGGTACGATCGAGCCGTGTCCACCACAAGCGCGCCAAGCGTCCTCGATACCCTGAGCGCCCCGGACGCGGTGCGCATTTCGCTCTTCGCTCAAGCCCTTCGGGGACCTCGCCTCACCGGGGGACCAGCCGATCTGGTGCCCCACCTTCGCGGCGTCCAACTGGACACCATTTCGGTACTCGCGCGCAGCCACGAACTGGTTGCCTACGCGCGACTCGGCGCCGTGGCGCGAACGAGCATTGAGTCGGCCTACTGGGGACCAGCGAGTGCGACCTTCGAATACTGGTCGCACGCGGCCTGCATCGTGCCCGTTGACTTGTGGCCGGCCTTTCGCGCCAAGCGTCAGACCCGACGGGACCGGGGTTTTCGCTGGCACGAAATGGCCAACCGCGAGAAGTCGTGCGCGGACGTGCTGGCTCGTTTAGCCAGTGAGGGTCCCCTCACAACGCGCGCCTTGGGAGGGGCGAACAATGGCGGTACGTGGTGGGACTGGTCCGAGGTGAAAATCGCCACCGAGTGGCTCCTCGATATTGGTGAAGTGGTATGCCGCGAACGCCGGGGATTCGAGCGGGTCTACGAACTCGCCGAGCGGGCCATCGCGCCCGCCTATTTCGATCGCCACCTGGACGACGAAACCTGTGCGTTGACCTTGATCGAGTCGGCGGGCCGCGCCATGGGGGTGGCGACCGTGGGCGACCTGGCGGCCTATCACGGGATGCACCAAAATGTGGTGCGTTCGCACCTCGCCAAGACGTCGCTTCGACCGGTCACGGTCGAAGGCTGGAAGACAACGGCCTACCTCGCTCGCGGGGCCGAACGTGGACTCGCGAGCGGCCTGCGCGGTCGTACGGCACCGCTATCGCCGTTCGACTCCTTGCTCTGGGACCGCGCACGTCTGACGAGGTTATTCGGTCTGACCTACCGGCTCGAAGCGTACGTGCCCGCGGCGAAGAGGGTGGTGGGCTACTTCGCCATGCCCATTCTCGCCAAGGAACAGATCGTTGGCTTGGTTGATCCGAAGCGGGTGGGCACCACGCTGCACGCCCGTCACGTCGTCGTGCATCGTCCGAGTGCCGTTCGCGAGGTAGCGCAGGCGCTACGTACCGCCGCGACTTGGGTTCGTTGCGATGAGGTGGTGATTGATTGCGTGACCCCCGATGGTTCGGCGACCGCGTTACGTAACGCTCTGAAAGAGGTGTCCAAGTGATCGGGTGAGTCGCCGTCGTCGGGCTACGTCTACGAAGCGCTGGACTTTCGTGGGGCCCGCGATCGGGTGGCGATGAGCGGCGCCATCAGGTCGCCCAACTTCTCGATTCGTCTCAACACGTCCTTCGCTTCGAAGCGAAGTCGATCCGGGTTCGCGCTTTTGGCGCACTTGTCGACCTCCGACCACGAGACCGGGGTGGACACCGTGGGCTCGGATCGGGCGCGAAGCGAATAGACCGCCACCGTTGTCTTGGAGGGGTTGTTCTGACTCCAGTCGATGAGTACCTTGCCCTGGCGAAGCGTCTTTTTCATGGTCGAGACCACCTCGTGAGGGTGTTCTCGTTCGATGTCCTTGGCCACTTGGTGTGCTCGATCGCCCAGCTGCTCCCACGACGTTCGCTGCACGCGGGTGTAGAGCTGCAATCCTTTCGATCCACTTGTTTTGGCGAACAAGGCGTCGCGATCGAGTCGGGCACCCAACCACTGAGCGACGCGGCAACATTCCACGATCGAGGTCCCCGGACCGGGGTCCAGGTCGAAGACCATGTAGTCCGGCGGGGCCGGGATGGCCTTGCCCTTCGCGACGTGCCACAGCGGCACGTGGAACTCGAGCGCGGCGAGATTAGCTGCCCACAGCAGAGTCGGCCGGTCGCCGACGGCGGTATAAATGATCGGATCATGCTCGCCGCTCTTCGACGGTACTTCGATTCTCTTGATCCACTCGGGCTGATGATCCGGCGCGTGCTTCTCGTAAAAGGACATTCCTTCGACGCCGTTCGGGTATCGACGAAAGGTGGTGGGGCGGTGAAGCAGGTGCGGCACCATCACTTCGGCGACTCGTGCGTAGTAGTCGATGACCTGACTCTTGGCGAAGCCGGTGTCGGGATAAAGGACTTTGTCGAGATTCGACAGCGACAGTTCGCGGCCGTCCACTTCGGTGAGGACGCGTTCAGGACTCACGGACTACATCCTTCGCTTTCTTATCAGTTCGCAGTCCACGCCAGGACGGTTGACGAAGATGGCGGTCGTTGGTCCACTCCGCGAACTGGACTTCGCCCACGATGGTCGGCCGTACGAAATGGGCGAGGGCGGTCTCGGAGCGACCGAGTGGCCGGGTGAAGGGTGTCGACTTGCGCGCGAGTCGTTTCAATCGCGCCAGCAACTCCTCACGCGTGGCCACGGTGAATCCCGTGCCGACTTTGCCGACGTACTCCAGTGCGTCGCCCGTCGGAAGGCCGAGCAACAGCGCGCCGAGACTGCCCGCTCGCTCGCCCTTGCCCTCGGTCCACCCTCCGATGACGACTTCCTGGGTGAGGAAATTCTTCACCTTGATCCAGCTTCCACTGCGCGAGCCGGGGGAGTAGCGTGAGTCGCGACGTTTGATGACCACGCCTTCGAAGCCCCGTTCGCGCGAGATAGCGAGAACCTTGGCCCCCGAGGTGGTGGTGAGTGAGGGAGGCGTGGCGAAGGTCTCGCCCTGTAAGTTGAGTGACTCCAGAGCCGCTCGGCGATTGTCGTACGAAAGTTCCGTCATCGATTGTCCCTCGAGGTACAAGAGGTCGAACGCAAAAAAACTGGCCGGCGTCGAGTGCCGCAGTTTTTCGATCGCCGGCTTCGAGGTGACGTGGAGTCGGGTCGATAAGGTCGAAAAGTTCGGACGGTTGTCCTGATCGAGGGCGACGATTTCGCCGTCCAAGATCGCCGAGCGTGAACCCAGGTGATGACCAATGTCGCGCAGTTCCGGGAAGGTGGAGAGGAGGCTCTTATCGTTGCGCGTGAAGGCTCGGACCTTTCCACCGTCGACGTACACCAAGGCCCGTACACCGTCCCATTTGAACTCGTACGCCCACTCCTTTTCTTTGGTCGGCAATTCACCGGCGAGCGCCAGCATTGGTTTGACGTGCTGGGGCATGGCCTCGAAATAGGCCGGAGCGGGGTCCATTCGGTGAATCATCCAGTTCTTCTCGTCGAGAGGAAATAAGACGTAGCGACCGTTTGCGCGTTCGCCGTGCAGCACCACCATGACCTCGTTGGTCCGCCATTTTTCGGTTTCGTAGGTTCCGTGGTCCCATATGGTGACCTGACCGGCGCCGTACTCACCTTTGGGAATGGTTCCCTCGAATGATCCGTAGTCGAGAGGGTGGTCCTCGACGTGCACGGCGAGGTGATTGGTCTGCGGGTCCATCGGCAGTCCCTTCGGAAGGGCCCACGACACCAAGACGCCGTCGCGCTCGAGGCGAATATCCCAGTGCAAAGCTCGGGCGTGGTGCTCTTGGATGACAAAGTTATGTGCTGACGCCGGAACTTTCTTTCTCTTCGCACCCATGGGTTCAGGGGTGCGGGTCGCATCTCTCTTGGCTAGATATGGGTTGAGCTTCGAAGGTGGCGCTGAGGGAACGTCCTTGGCTCGGGGCATGAATCCGGTCAGCCTGATTTCTTTTTGGCGCCCTTGGCTTCACTGACCGCTCGAACCAATTCGTCCTTGGTCATTTTCGACGAGACGTCGATTTTCAGACGCTTCGCGCGATCCATCAGGTCAGCCTTGGTCATGGCGTCGAGGCCCTGTCGCTCGCGATGCGCCGAGACCTTGATACTGGCGCTCTTCGACGGCGCGGTCGCCTTGGCCGCCGAGCGAGTGGGTCGTTTCGACGACCGGTCGATGGACGCCTGCAACGCGGACATCAAATCAATGACGTTCGACTTTGGACGATCTTCCGCGCCGTGCACGACGGCGTGGCCAGCACGCTTTTGTTCGACGAGTTCCTCAACGCGCTGACGGTAGGTGTTCTTGTAGCGGCTGGGGTCCCAGGTGTCCGTGAGTGAGTCAACGAGTTTCTTCGCTATTGAGAGTTCTCGAGCGTTGGCGTCGCCGACCGGGGGCAGCGTATCGAGCTCTTCTTCGGGATTGCGGATTTCGTCCTCGAAGAACATCGTTTCGAGCATTAAGACCTTCTCGGCTGGACGAACGGCGACGAGGTGCTCCTTGTCGCGCAAGACCAGGGTGGCGATGCCGACTTTTTTGGTCTCGCGCATTGCTTGGAGCAACAGCGCGTAGGCCCGATCAGCACCTTTGCCCTTGGGCGCAAGGTAGTACGACTGACGAAAGAAGATGGGGTCAATCTCATCGAGATCCACGAAATCTTGGATCTCGATGAGTTCCGACTTGCCCGGCGCGGCTTCGGCCATCTCCTCACGCGTGACGACGACGTACTCGCCTCCGCCCAGGGGGTAGCCGTTCACGATGTCCTCGGTGGAGAGTTCTTCGCCCGTGTCTTCGTCAACCTTCTTGTAGCGGACGCGATGCGAGGTGTTCTTGCGTAACTGATTGAAGTGGATGGTCTGGTCGGACGTCGCGCTGTAGAGACCTACGGGGACGCTGACCAAGCCGAAACTTAAAAATCCTGACCATGTGGAGCGTGCCATGTGAATATCTCCTCGACGAGAATTTCGTGAGACCGACAAAAAAAGAATTTATCATCCCCTGACCACGAGGCACAAAAATTTCGAAATATGCCCTTCATTTTCAAGGGTCCTCCGGGTTGTTACACCCGCGTTTTAGGTTGAGGTCATGTCACTTCCACTCCGCGAGGCCCCACCAGTCCAGTGCAGTTCGTGCGACGCCGACCTTCTTCACTGCCACGGTACGGCGATCGTCGATGTCCATGGGTCATCGGTGTGCTCCGACGATCAGGATTGCGAGCTGAGCGCTGATGAACACTGGTTCGTCCACAGTGACGACGACGTCCTTTCCTGATGATTCCGCGGCGCGGGCGACACAGTTCGCGAGTTCGTTCGTGCGGCGCACCAACCAAGTCTGCTGGCGATCGGCACAATCGCGAAAATTTGCCTCCCGGCTCACTTACCTGCCCTGATCTCGCAGGATGATCAGCTTCATTTTTCTGGTCTAATCTCGGTGCCACTGTGCGGTACCGCGGGAAAGCCGCGATGCCATCGAGACTCATCCTCGCAACTCGATTGTGCTCAATTTTGAAGGAGTGACAGATGATGATTCGCCAACGGAAGTGTGACGCGTGAGAGTGCTGGTGACCGGGGCCGCCGGTTTCATTGGATCAACGACGACGGCGCTGCTCGTTGCACAGGGACATGACGTCACCGGCCTCGACAATCTGGTGTCGGGACGCGCACAGAATGCACCCGTGGGAGCAGCGTTTGTCGTGGGCGACTGCGGCGACGTTGAACTGGTCAGGTCGCTGGGGCATTTTGATGCCTGCGTGCATTTTGCCGCGCGTATCGAACCCGGCGAGTCAATGAAGTTTCCCGAGGTGTTCTTCTCCAACAATGTCGCGTCATCCTTCCGTCTTCTAGAAGCCCTCGTCACGACCGGCGTGGAGCGATTCGTCTTTTCTTCGTCGTGCGCGGTTTACGGCGATCAAGTGGCCATGCCCATCGACGAGCAACGCACCACCTCGCCGCACAGCCCCTACGGCCAGTCCAAGCGGATGGTGGAAGAAGGGCTGGAGTGGCTCGTGAAGCAAGGTCGACTGAAGGCTGCGTCACTGCGCTATTTCAACGCGGCTGGCGCCACCTTGGCCCATCCCGAACGCCACAACCCGGAAATCCATCTCATTCCTATTGCCTTCGATGCGGCGATGGGCAAACGAGACTGCCTCGAAGTCTTCGGCGACGACTATCCGACGCCCGACGGAACCTGCGTGCGCGATTACGTGCACGTCAGCGATCTCGCCGACGCCCACGTCCTCGCCATCGAGGCGCTCGAATCCACGGATGGTCTCACCTTGAATTTGGGCACCGGCGTGGGATCGTCGAACCGCGAAGTCATCGAGATGGTCAAACTTGTCACGGGCCGCGATTTCGAAGTTCGTTACGTGCAACGCCGTCCGGGCGACCCCGCGGCGGCCGTCGCGAGCAACGATCGGGCACGTTCGCTTCTGAGCTGGAATCCCACTCGTTCGGCGCTCGCGACCATTGTCTCCGACGCCTGGGCCGCTCACCAAACCCTCAAATTTTAGGGTAATTCGGTTCCTTGCGCGAAAATTACGAAGTAACAAAAACTTTATGGTTCGGCTCGGCGGGCGCAATGGGGCCTGATTTATGATGCAGCGCAGCGAGTCAATGCGTAATCAGGGAGTGGTCGGCACTTTCGAACGCGGCATTGAATGTGCGTCTGCCGAATTTGGCGGGCAGTTGTTTTTGAGTAGGCGCGCACTTGATACTGGTTTGGAAAGTTGTATGGATGAAATCAAATGAAAGCCGACCAGTTGCGCGTAGGGCACCGCAGCGGTTCACACAATTGTTCGCCCTCAGTGTTGCGACGATTGTATTGGCTTCGTTTGTCGTCGCCGATGTAGGCGCCTCTACGTACACGGCCGCACCCATTAATCCCACTTCCCCGAGTGGCGCGCAACATAACGCGCTGTCGTCGGTGCAACGTGTGGATTCGCAACTGGGAACGTCGTCAATCGGGTCAGGCGTCTCGAAGAGGTTCGCGAACGAACTTGCGACACAACTGACCAGAATCAGGCACCACTCACCACACCCCGGGTCGACAACCACCGCGCCGCGCAGCACCACCACGACGCTGCTGAAGGGCACCACCACCACGACCCTGGCCAACGGCACGACGACGACAACGTTCGTCAACGGCACGACCACCACGACGCTTACCAACGGCACGACCACCACGACATTCCCCAACGGCACGACGACCACGACCGTGGCCAAAACCACCACGACCACTTCGCGGCCCACCACGACGACGTCGCCACCACCGACCACGACGTCGCCCCCCACCACGACGTCGCCTCCACCCACCACCACGTCGCCATCTACGGCGTACCCGGTCGGTGTTGCGAGCAGCAGTGAGCCGTCGGGCATGGCACCGCCAACGGCGAACGCCATGACCGGATACTCACTCGCATACTCCAATGACTTCACCGGCGCATCCTTGTCGAGCGGGTGGAATGCCTACTCCGGTAATCCCGGCGGCGACCCCGGCGCGCAGTGGGGCACTGCGCACGTGACCGAAGGCAATGGCATCATGTCGCTCAACGCTTGGCAGGACCCGGCCTATAACAATGAATGGGTAGCCGGCGGTGTGAGTCAATCAGTCACTCGCACCTACGGCGCCTATTACGTGCGTTCGCGGGTGACCGGAGCGGGTCCCACCAACGTGGAACTGCTCTTTCCCGCGACCGGTTGGCCGCCGGAGATTGACTTCAACGAGACCAGTGGCGTGTCCAGCGCAACATCAGCGACGACGATTTGGGCCGCGTCGGGTTCCAATAAGAGTCAGGTGCAGGTCAACCTCAAGATCGACATGACGCAGTGGCACACCTGGGGCGTCGTGTGGACACCCTCGTCGGTGACGTACACGGTTGACGGCAAGGTATGGGGCACGGTCAACAACGCCTCAGAGGTACCTCAGCAGCCGATGCGCTTGGACCTGCAACAGCAGACGTGGTGTTCGTCGAACTTCGCCTGCCCGAGTTCGCCTGCGTCCATGCAAATCGACTGGGTGGCCGAATACAGCGCCAATTAGTTGGTGAAAGCGGGCGAAGCTGCGTCGCCCTTGACGGTGGGCTCAGCGCGTCCCACTCGCTACATTGAGGAATTATTCAGCATCATGACGGAAATGTTCGTTGCGTTTTCATGACGAAAAATGAGGAGTATTTACTCTGCGACGACTGATTTTAACATTTCCGCCCTTGACATTTTGAGTCTTAACTGCAAGTCTTTGTGACACAAGGGCTGAAGGAGAATAGAAGTGGTTGCCCTCAACCTTGACGCACCAATGTCCGGTGCTGACGACGACTTTGATCGTCTTTCACCACCCAGTGGGCCGACTGTCTCGGTCATGATTCCGACCTTAAACGAAGCCGGAAACCTCCCCTACGTGCTGAATACCATACCCAACTGGGTGGACGAAATTGTCCTGGTGGACGGCCGCTCCCATGACGATACCTTGCGTATTGCCAAGGTCTTGCATCCCGAAATCCGTATTATTAAGGAGCTTCGCCCGGGTAAGGGCGCGGCCATGCGAGCCGGATTCGAAGCCTGCAAGGGCGATTTCATCATCGCGCTGGATGCGGACGGGTCAATGGACGGGGCCGAAATCCCTCGGTTCCGCGACGCCTTGGCCAACGGGGCGGACTACGTCAAAGGCACGAGATTTGGTCCCGGAGGCGGATCGGCGGATATCACTGCCCTTCGACGATTCGGTGACGGCGGCATCTGCTTCCTGATACGGGTGCTCTTCGGGGCGCGCTACACCGACGCCACCTACGGGTACATCGCGGTTCGAAAGGACTGCATTGCGCGCTTGGGCATCGACACCGACGGCTTCGAAGTCGAGACGTTGATCGGCATCCGAGCGCAACGCGCGGGCTTACGAACCACAGAAGTTCCCTGCTTTGAGGCCGTTCGAATTCACGGCACCAGTAACCTTCATGCAGTCAAAGATGGACTTCGCATCTTTCGAACGATCGTCACCGAGAGATTGCGAGGGAGAATTCGTGTCCCCTAACAGTGACTTCAACGAGATTTTGGGAGGATTCATGGCGGTAGGTTCGTCGATTGTCGTGGCGGGACCGAGTTCGTCATTGACGATTCCCGGAATCATCACTTCGCAGATTGTTTCCTCATTTTCTGAGGCGAATTCCGTCGTGCGCATTGATGTCGATTCGACGAGCGACTTTGACGCCGGTTTGCATCGATCGAAGTCCTTGGCCGCGGCTCACCATTCAATGTCCGCCAGTCACGTGGAGACTCACCAGGCGCCCAGCAGCGTTCGACTCCGGGCTCAAGCCTTCAGGGACTGGTTGACGCCCGATGCGCGCGCGGCCATCGCGATCGCTTGGCCCGGTCTCGACAACGCCTGGATTCGTCAGTTCGTCGCCGCGGCCAAAGTGGCTGGCGTACCGTCGATGGTGATGTGTTTGAGTCTTCCGCGCACCGATGTCGCCAAGGTTCGAGCCTTGGCTGACTTCATGGTTGAAGCTGACCTTGTCCTGGTGGGTAATGCGAGTGAAAGTGACGCGCTGGCCGCAATGTTCGGCGCTTCCGGCCCAAAGGTCGAAGTCCACAAGGCGCTGTCCCTGCAGGGGCGGTCCGAACGCTCGTCCACTCATCAGATCACGGCTTTTCTCCAAAGGGACAACTACGAGACCCTCGCGACGTTGTTGGCCGCCTTCGACGCAATCCCTGAAGCTTGGATTGAAAGTTACAACCTTCAAGTGGTGATGCGGTTCAAGGGTGAGATGCCCGAGCGCATGGTCGCCGAGAGTTATCACTCCGAGTTCGTCTCGCTGGTAGGCACCGATATTTCGTCGTCCGATCTCAATCGGCTGTGCGCATCGTCGTCGGCACTCATAATCGCCGACCCCGCGTTTGATTCGCGGGCGTTCTCCGTCGCGGTGGAGTGTGGCGTGGCAATCGTGGTGCTGGCCTCGACGCATCTTCCTGACGTGGGCCAAGGGTACGTCGGAGCGTTGCTCGCCGATTTGAATCGTCCGGTCTCGGTGCGCGTGGCGCTGTCGCACGCGCTGCGACTCTCCGAACTCCACTTCCCGCCGCCTGACGCATGGAACGAGCTCGTCCACCGTTTGATTGGCACGACGCCGCTTCGCATTCTCCCACCCGTGCCCGTTTCGCCCTCCCGTCGTCTAGGTTGAACGTTTCGAGAATCCACTCTTCCTGACCACGTGGTGAGAGGGGTGGAATGATAAGGGCTGGCCTATGAACCACGATGTGACCGCGCCCCTTGGCGACACTATCTCCGGCGCCGACTGGCGCGACAACGTGCTCCGCAACACGTCAGCGATGGTGGCACCGTGATTGCGACGCCCATTCCGATCGTGGAGGCGGACTTGGACAAACTCGTCGACATCGACTTGAAGGGCGCGCGAGATGGCCAACGCGTCTGGGTGGAAGTCGCTCGGAGGGGCCAGGTGATTGGCATCACGGAAATGACCTCGCTGCACGGTGGTCTCTCGGTGGCCGACATCAAAGAGCACACGGCCCAGTTCGAATCGGTGTACGTCGAACCGTTCGCCATCATTGACGCTGACCTGTTGCCCACCATCACGGTCGTCGTTCCGACGATCTGTCAAAACCCTGACCGGTTGCAACTCACGGTCGAACACCTGTTGATGCTCAACTATCCAAAATTCGACATCGTCGTAGTGGATAATCGACCCGACCCTGGTCGAGCGCCGCTGCCGACGTTCTCCGATGGCGACCGGGTACGCCAGTTCTGGGAACCACAGCGCGGGGTCTCCTCGGCTCGCAACTGCGGCGCCGCCCACGCGACGGGCGAGATCGTGGCCTTCACCGACGACGACGCCGAAGCGGATAGTGACTGGCTGCTGGCCATTGGCACCCGGTTCGCGCACAGTCCAGAAGTCGACGGCGTCTCGGGCCTAGTGCTGCCCATGGAGCTGCGCACGACCCCCCAACTCTGGTTCGAGGAGTTTTTCGGTGGCTTCAATCAATCCTTCACCGCCGAACTGATGAGCATGAGGCTGTTGGCCGACGACCCACTCTTTCCCTACGGAACGGGCCGCTTCGGCGCCGGCGTCAATATGGCGTTGCGCCGAAGCGTGTTCAACGCCAAAGGGGGCTTCGACGTCACCCTCGGAGTGGGTACGCCCGCACGCGGGGGAGAGGACCTCGCGATGCTGATGAAGCAGGTGCTCACGGACGGCACCTTGGCCTTCGAACCGCGCGCCGTGGTGCGTCATCAGCATCGAGAGTCCGAACGAGAGTTTTTCGATCAAGTCTTTGGGTACGGCACCGGCCTCACCGCGATGTTTAGCGCGCTCGTCGTGCACGACCCCCGTCACGTCGTCAAAATGCTTCGCCGGCTGCCAAAAGGAATCCGACTTTTGACCCGTCCCCGCGACGAACGTTCGCCCAGCGTGCACTCGACCTATCCACGAAAAACCTACGCCCATCATCTCAACGGGATGTTGTACGGGCCCTTCGCCTACGCGCGTAGCGTCGCACGTAGGCGTTGGGGCCGTTGACGATTGGCGCCCGGCGTCCTCGCTAGGCACGATGTCTAGAATTGCGCCGGAACGTGCGAGTTACGACAACCGGACTCCCGTATCGTCGACCAGCGCGAAAGGACGCCCCGTGGGCAAGGCACAGGTAGGTCCATGAGATGGCGCAAGCATCCGCGGCGAACCGGGTCGGGAGCGCCACCGTCCGACCACGAACCTGACGCTCCCTTGGCGCTCGTGCTCGACCGACTTCGGGCCAGTCAGTCGGGAGTTGCCTTCATCTACGGAGCCATGGAAGTCGTCGTGGCGCGTTTGGGTCTACGCGACCTGGTCATCGTCATGCACGACGGACGCGAGGGCAACCAAATCTTCCGCTACGCCGGCAAGCCCATCAGCCCGGACCGAACGCATCTCGTGCTCGCCCCCGAGGGCGTGTACTGCGAACCCGAAGAGGAGGAGAACGCCGAGGTCGACGTCTTGTTCGAACGATGTCGCCGGGAGTTTGACAGTTTGCGGTCGGTGGGCGACGCGGCCACGGGAGTTATCTCCTACCGTCAGTTCCGAGCGGCGCCCGCCACGTTGTCACTGGATGACCAGGGTCCCTACCCGCCGGCGTTCGAATCCGACGAGGGCGACGAAGTTGACGAACCGGTGCCGTCCGACGCCAAAATTGATCGACTGTTGACCTCACGGGCGTTCGTCATCGTCGTGGTGGTGAACCTACTGTTCGACTCGCTCGGGGTCACTGGAACCTGGCGATTTCTGTTCGGGCTATTGTTTGGCGTCGCCATCCCTGGATGGTCCCTCGTGGGGCTAATGAAACTGAGGAACGTGGCGCTCGAGATAAGTCTCAGCATCGCGGCGAGTTTGGCCATAATTCTGGTGAGTGCCCAACTGCTGATCACACTGCACTTTTGGCATCTGGGCCTCTACGAAGCGGTTCTGTGCTTCGTGTGTCTGCCCTCTCTACTCGCGCAGTCGAGGTGGCGCCGGTCCGATCGCCGCTCCGGGCCCAGGGCCGCGTGATGGTTGCCGACCTCGCCGCGCGGACGGCTCCCGTGGTCCTGGCGATCCTCATTGTCCTCGTGCTCTTGGTCGTGCTGCGCGCCAGCTGCGCGATGCTGGGTTTCGTCGTCAAACGTCACGTCGTGCGCAAGCTGGACCTGGCGATTGCCTTTTCGCTCGCGCTGTACGTGGCGGCGGTCTATCTTCGATTCAAGATCGTGGGTTGAAGTGAGTACGATCCTTTCGCCGCCCCAGTCGTTCGTGCGACACCTTCGCGGGCACGCCGGACTTTGTCTAGGCGCGAGCGCCATCGTTTTGTGGTTCCTCGCCGTCCAGTCCGCCGATTACTCTCGGATGTCTGGCTACGGTCTCGTGTCAGTACTCGGGTGGCCGTATTTCGTTGCGCTGACCTTCGTCATTTTGGGCTTCGGTCTCGAACTCTTTCGGCCGCAACTTCGACCGCGCAGCTTGCTCTTTCTGGTCATGGTGTTCGTGCTCATTCTCTACGGCACGGCCCCGGCGGTTGAGCCGGTCGCTGCCCTCACCGACTCGTGGATCCACGCCGGATTCATTCAGTACATCCTCACCCACGGTCAACCGCTCAACGGATACGACGCACGATTCTCCTGGCCCGGCGCTTTTTCCATGGTGGCCATCCTCACCAAATTTGCAGGACAGTCGAACGCCATTGGGTTCTTGCGATGGTTTCCCCTTTTCATTGAAATGGCGTATCTGGCGCCGCTGCTGGTCATCGCCAAATTTAGCGGCGTAGGGCATCGCGCCGCCTGGTTGGGCATCGCCATCTACTTCAGCGCCAACTGGATCTACCAGGACTACTTTTCGCCCCAGGCCCTGAACTTCTTCTTTTTCCTGGTCATCATTGCGGCCTGTCTCGCTTGTTGGCAGCCCATGAAAATGATCCTCGTGCCCGAGCGGCGCGGCTCGCTTCGCAATCGACTGCGTCGAACGCTTCGGTTCTTCACTCGCGACCGAATAGCTGGGCGTCACGCCACGTCGACGTGGGGTGCGCGACAGAACGTGGGTCTGCTCGCCTTCATGCTCATCCTCTTTCTGGCGGCCGCGATGAGCCATCAACTGACACCGCCCGCGATGATCATTGCCCTCGTCGCCTTGCTGGCCACCCGCCGCCTCGGACGACCCGAGTTCATCATCCTCATCGTGCTCTTCACGTTCGGGTGGCTCAGTCTGGGGGCGAGTAATTACTGGGTCGGCCACCTGAACAACATCTTCGGATCACTGGGACAGTTCTCCAGTAAACTAAGTTCGAACGTGACGAGTCGGGTCACTGGTCAACCAACGCACTTGATCGTGGTGAAGTTGAGGATCCTGCTCACCGCCGTCATCTTCTTATTGGCCGGCGTGGGGACCTTGCGCCGGCACACCGACTCGCGCACGCTCGAACTGCTCGTGGCCGGACCGTTCCTTCTCTTCGCCGCACAGAGTTACGGCGGCGAGGGGCTTATTCGCGTAGTCCTCTACGGACTCCCGTTCTCAGCTCTGCTCGCCGCGTCGGCCTTTGTACCGCGCGAAGACGGTGAGATTCGTGCCTTTCTCCGGCTACCTCCCGGTTGGATCACGCGGCTCATCAATCTCGTCATTCCCACCCTCGTGACGGTGACCGTCCTCGCCTTCGCGTTGGTGACGACCGTGGTTCGCGGGGGCAATGACGCGTACGAGTCGTTTTCTTCGGGTGAACTGGCCGCGGTCGATTATGTCTACAACCACGTCCACGCCGGTCAGGTCATTGGTTTGACCAACTACTACATGCCCATTGGCCAACGCGACGTGGGACTGGTCAACGAATACATTGCTCCCGACGGCTCACCGGGCCACGTGACCAAGCTAAGTTCCCACCTCCTTGCGGCCAAGCCCGAGTTCGTCATCTTGTCCAAGTCGCAAGAAGCGTACGGTGAGGAAGTGGTGGGCTATCGCGCGGGCTGGGAAAAGTTCGTCCAACGCACTCTCGTGGCGAACGGATACAGCGTCGTCGCCCATTGGGCCACGGCGACCGTACTGCAGAAGTAAGGTTTGGGTCCCGGGTTGTACTCGGCGTCACGACCAACACAACTCTTTCGCACGGATCGGTCAAAGGTCTATGGGCGGACGAGTGAGGCGCCGGTGGCGATCAGGTTCGATGGGACGGACCACTACCATGTGTGGGGAAACGAAGTGGAGGCGACGTCAGCCACACCGAGGAGAGAACCTACCCATGACTACCGGTGACACCGAACACCCAATTTCGCCAGGTGCGCCGCTCACCATCAGCGTGATCATCTGTGCCTTCACCCTCGACCGATGGGCCCTCTTGACCGAGTCGCTCCAGTCTGTTGTCAACCAGGAACTCCCCCCTACCGAAGTGTTCCTGTGTATTGACCACAATCCCGAGATGTACGACCGGTGCGTGCGCGAGTTCTCGGCGATCGACGAGTCCGTTCCCTGGAAACTCACGATTCTGCAGAACCGGTTCGACACCCGATTGGGCGGAACCCGTACGACCGCCGCGGAATTGGCGACCGGGGACATACTGGTCTTCCTCGATGACGATGCCGCGGCGACGCCCCCGTGGCTTCGCACATTGACCGCTCACTACGAGGATCCGACGATCGTGGCCGTTGGGGGCGCCCCGGTTGCGCGCTACGAGACGGCGCGCCCGAGGTGGCTTCCGCTGGAGTGCAACTGGATTTTCGGTTGCGCCTATCGAGGTCTGCCAGAGCGGGTCGCGCCGATCGATCACATGATTGGCGCCAACATGTCCGTGCGCCGCGAGGTCCTCCTCTCCTGGGGAGGATTTCAATCCGATAATCACGACGACATGGACCTCAGTCACCGCGCGATCCACGCCCACGGACCCCAGTCGGTCATCTTCGACCCGTCCGCCGTCGTGCACCACTTCGTTCCGGCGGCGCGTTTGACCTGGACGTATTTCTGGCGGCGGTGCTTCTTCGTCAATCGGGGCAAGGTCGCGGCCTTTCGGGGCTTGGGCCAGGCTTCGAACCTGAAGGCGGAGTTCCGGTTCGCGGGACGCTCGCTCTCGAGGGGGCTCGTACTGGAAGGTCGCGCGCTCATGGGTGGCGATTTCTTTGCGCCGGTTCGTTACGGCGCGTTGGTCGCCGCGCTCGCTCTCGGGGGCGCGGGCGCCGTCATGGGCCGCCTGTCGTGAAGCCGAGTCGTCAACGCTCGCTCCAACGCGAGGGTTGCGAGGAGTGCGCGTGGAGGTAGTCATCGTCGGCGCCGGCCCCGCCGCGGCGGCGGTGGCGCTGGCGCTCAACGCACATCCCGAGGTGAGTATTCGCGTGCTCGACGTGGGGGGACGCTTAGCGCCCGCCAACGAGGCCGCTCGACACCGCATGTCACTCAGTGAACCCGGTCGTTGGTCCACTGCCGACGTGGCGACCATTAGCCAAGTCGCCCAGCTCACTCGCGATCAACGCCTCCCCGAAAAGAGGAACTTTGGATCCTCATTTCCCTTCGACGACTTTGGACAGTTGCGAGGGGTTCGCGGGGAAGGCGACGTCAACACCAAGGTGATCTCGGGCGCCTACGGCGGTTTCTCCAATACCTGGGGTGCGCAGACCATGGTCAACAGCGCCGCCAGCTTCGTGGATTGGCCCTTCTCGCGCAACGAACTCGAGCTCGACTATCGCGCCATTCTCTCGAGCATTCCCTACGCCGGAGAGTCCGACGACCTGGAGGAGTATTTCCCGCTGTGGGGACCGGCCGAACCGCTACCTCCGCTGAGTGACAACGCGAACCAGGTACTCGCGCGCTATCGCCGTTATCGATTGTCAGTGCGGCGCCACGGAGTGATCGTGGGCAAGAGTCGCCTCGCCATGAAGGGCGCTTCGTGCGTGTCGTGTGGTCTGTGCATGACCGGTTGTCCCTACTCGCTGGTCTATTCGGCTTCGCAGACCTTCGATCAACTCATCAGCAGTGGGCGCGTCGAGTATCTCGGAGGTTACGCGGCCGAGGCGGTGCGCGAAGAGGGGGAGCGGTCCTTCGTGGTTGCTCGTGACCTCGCCACCGATACCTTGCACACCTTCGGCGCCGACAAAGTCTTTTTGGGATTGGGCGCGATCGGCACGACTCGCCTGGTGGCCAGCTCCTTGGAAATGTGGTCGCAGCCTTTTCACTTTCAAGAATCGGCACAGTTCCTTATGCCTTTGGCGTCGCTGCGCGCCACCACGTCGCTTTCGCAAGAAAACTCGTTCACGCTCAACCAATTCAACGTGGTCATGCCCTTCGACGAGGCGGGCCGTGACCTCGTCCAAATACACGGGTATCCCTACAACAAGTCCATGGACGACGCCTTGCCTGGGCTGCTGCGGACCCCGCTCCTGGGTTCCCTCGGAAGGACCGCGCTGAAGCACCTGACGGTGGGACTTGGGTACTTGCCCTCATGGTGGTCGCCCGGCTTTGAGGTGACCATTGAGCGGCCGTTGCCGGGCGAGCACTTAGCGCAGGTGGTGGTCACACCCGACGCCAACGACGGGGACGTCGCTCGAAAGAAACTTCGCGCCGTGACGGCCCGTCTGTTTCGGGTGGCCCCGTATCTCGGGGTCGTGCCGGTGGCGCCCATGATCGCTCTCTCGCCACCCGGCAAGAGCTATCACTACGGGGGAAGTTTCCCGCACGCGAAGGATCCCCTGCCCGGTCGCGAAACGGACTCGCAGGGTCGCCTCCATCCATGGCGCAACGTCCATCTCGTCGACGCGTCGGTGTTTCCCACTGTGTCGGCAACGACCTTCACCCTCACCATCATGGCCAATGCCCACCGAATTGCGCGCGGCGTCGTGGAACGTACCCGTGAGTAACCCCGCCGACGTCGTGGTGGGGATTACCGGGGCGGGCGGTTACTTGGGCAGTGCGCTGGGCCAGTCCCTGCGATCGAGTGGCGTCGAGGTCGTGGCATTTCGACGGTCCACACCGAACTCGTTGGACGCGACCGATCGGTATTTCGAACTGGGCGAACGTCCGGAACCGGGAACCTTCGCGGGCATCAGCTGTCTCGTCCACGCGGCCTGGGACCTCCGCGAGACCAATCCGCGTCGAAGTTGGGAGTGCAACGTCGACGGTTCGAAGCGGCTACTCGCCGCGGCGCTCGACGACGGGGTGCAACGGTTCGTCTTCGTCTCTTCAATGTCGGCGTACTTCGGTACTCGCCAGCACTACGGCATCGCGAAACTGGCCGTTGAGCGCGCGGTGCTCGAAGCCCATCAACTGGTGGTTCGCCCGGGCCTCGTCTACGGGGGGACTCCCGGAGGAATGGTATTGACCCTTTCGAAGTTGGCACGACTACCCGTCATTCCGGTGTTTCGAGACGCGAAGCTCTTCACCGCCCACATCGACGACCTCACCGCCGCCGTGGAGCAGTTGGTACTTCACGCCGAGGTGGCGTCGGGAGTTTTCGGACTGGCGAACGAATCGCCCACTACCTTTCCTGACGTCATGCGCGCCTTGGCCCGCGAGCTCGGCTCGACGACCGCGACCCTTCCCATTCCGTGGCATCCGCTGCTGGCGGCGCTGCGGGTTGCCGAAAGAATTGGCGTCCCGCTGCCCGTTCGCTCCGATTCCCTGCTCGGTCTGGTGCGGGGACCTCAGTGCGTTCCCGACGCCAACGCCGCGGAGGTACCACTGGTCTTCCGGCCCTTTCCCGAGGGCCTGGAAGGTACCTTCGAAGGTCCGTAATCGGACCGGTCCGTCACGGGCCGATCGCTCGCCCCTCCATCGAGCGTCGCCGGTTTGTGAGAAAGTAGTCAGAGTCGCCCAGCCGTGGTGCGACGGGACCGATCGGAAGAGTGAGCGTTCGGTCGACCAGGTCGAAGCAGCGAAGAGGAGTTGAAATCGTGGAGGTAGTGGGAAGGTCGCCAGCACCCAAGCCTTCCGCGCAACGCCGTCCGCCACGAGTCGTGCGACTGGTGCAGTGGATAGGTCTCTCGGGCACGGTACTCATCATTAGTGGCTTCACGCTCATGATGAATCCCGCGGGGTCGACGAACTTGAGCCATCCCACGAAGCCGGGACCGTTGGTGCCCGTCAACTCGCGCATCGAGTTCCTCAACGGGACGACGGACCCGAGTGAGCCGTCGGGCCAAGCGCCCATGGCGGCCAATGCGCTCCCCGGTTACACGCAGACCTACGTCAACGACTTCAATGGACTCACGTTGCCACCGGGCTGGGACGTCTTTGCGGGCACCGCATCGGGTGACACCGGGTCCCAATTTGGCGCGGCCCACGTGACGCTCGCCAACGGACTGTTGTCACTTAACACGTGGCAAGACCCGGCCTACGGCAATGAATGGGTGACCGGAGGACTCTGCCAGTGCGCCACGTCGATGACCTACGGGGCATTCTTCGTTCGTTCTCGCGTGACCGGTCCCGGACCCACGATCGTGGAGTTGCTCTGGCCACTCGCTGGTTGGCCGCCGGAGATTGATTTCAACGAAACGGGCGGCACCACCGACGGTACGACGGCCACGGCCATTTGGGCCGCGAACGGGGGACAGGATCAAGTGCACCTGCAAGTGGACATGACCCAGTGGCACACCTGGGGCGTGGTGTGGACGCCCACGACCATTCTTTACACGGTTGACGGGAATATCTGGGGTCAGTTCAGTGTCTCGACCGATATTCCCCATCAGCCACTGTCTCTTCATCTCCAACAACAAACGTGGTGCACGTCGAACTACGCCTGTCCCACGCAGGCGCAATCGGCCCAGATCGACTGGGTCGCCGAATACAACCCAATAGCGAATACCACGACGAACGTCGGACCATTCTCTCCGCGAAGCGCGATTTTGGACGATTCGATGCGATCAAAGATTCTCGAACTCGCCGCCAGCATTGATTCCCAGGGCGCCCGATCCGTTTCCCTGACGGGTTACAGCGACTCGAAGACCAAAACCACTGCGGCGAGGTCCATTGCTCTGGCGCGCGCGTCGTTGGTGAAAAGTTATCTTCTTCGCGCGCTGACGAGCCTGGGTGACAACGGCGTCACGGTGAGCGCCA